>DATHKK010000202.1:0-5267 GCA_035489355.1 Candidatus Limnocylindria bacterium | reverse complement strand
TTCGAATCGGTCGGCGCCATCCTGGTCATCGCGATGTTAATTCTTCCCGGCGCGACTGCTTCGCTCGTCTCGGAACGGCTGCCCAGGATTCTAATTTTGACGGTGCTGCACGCCGCCATCAGTTCGATTTTGGGAGTTCATCTTGCGCTCTGGCTCGAATGTTCGATCGCCGCCGCGATGGTCGTGATGGGCGCGGTTCTCTTTGTTCTCGCGTGGGTCTTCAGTCCGAGCCGAGGGCTGTTGCGCCAGTGGATTCGCTCGCGGACTCAACTCACCGCCCCCGAAGAATTGCCCGTTCACCGCGCGATTTGACTTCGTTTTGTTTGGAAGCACCCTGCTTCCCGACAAAATGAAGCCGTCACCAATCACCCGTTGGTTCACCGCCAAATTTCGCGAGCCGACGCCCGCGCAGGCGGTGGCGTGGCCGCTCATTGAAGCTGGAAAGAACGTGCTGATCGTCTCGCCGACCGGTACCGGGAAAACCTTCGCGGCCTTCCTGTCTGTGTTGAATGAACTGACGCTGCTGCACGAGCGCGATGAATTGCGGAACACGATTTACGCCATCTACATTTCGCCGCTGCGCGCGCTCAGCTATGACCTCGAGAAAAATCTCAATACGCCGCTCCGCGAAATTTTCGGTGACGCATCGCCGATTCGCGTGGGCCTGCGCAGCGGCGACACGACGCAACACGAGCGGAGCAAACAATTCGTGAAGCCTCCGCACATTTTAATGACCACGCCGGAGAGCCTGGCGCTGCTGCTCAGTCAAGAGAGATGGCTGCCGCACCTGAGTTCCGTGCGCTGGGTCATCATCGATGAAATCCACGCCCTCGCGGAAAACAAACGCGGCGCCCACTTGAGCATCAGCCTCGAGCGGCTCAGCAACGTGCTGCCGGTTGCAAACCGGCAGCACGTTCAGCGCATCGGCCTGTCCGCCACCGTCGCTCCGCTCAACGAAGTCGCGCAGTTCCTCGTCGGCACGCACCGTTCCTGCGAGATCGTGGACGTGAGCGCGTCGAAGAAAGTGGACCTGCGTGTTTACTCGCCGCTGGGAAAAAACCCTTACCCACCGAGCGGCTACACCGGTGAGCGGCTCATTCACGAACTGGGCCGGCTCGTGCAAGAGAATCGAACGACTCTTGTGTTCACCAACACGCGCTCCGGCGCGGAAGGAGCCGCCTACTGGCTCAAGGAAGAGTTGCCCAGCCTCGCCGGTCAGATTGAGTGCCATCACGCGTCTCTCGATCGTGATGTGCGGCTGGAAGTGGAAGATCGTCTCAAGCGCGGCGAACTGCGCGCCGTCGTTTGCTCCACCAGCCTGGAACTGGGCATCGACATCGGCTCGGTCGATCTGGTGGTGATGCTCTCGACGCCCAAAGGCGTGAGCCGCGCATTGCAACGCACGGGCCGCGCCGGCCACAACATTCACATGACGAGCCGCGGCCTGCTCATGGCCACGAACATGAATGACCTCGTCGAATGTTGCGCCACGGTATTGCTCGCGCGCTCGCGTCAGCTTGATCCAGTGCGCCTGCCGCGCGCACCGCTCGATGTGCTGGCGCAACATCTGGTGAGCATGGGTTGCATCCAGCGCTGGGCGCGAACTGATGCGCTCGCGTTGGTACGGAGCGCGTATCCCTATCGCGATTTGCGCGAGGATGAATTCAACGACGTGCTGGATTACCTCGCTGGTGGTGGCAAGTCATTACGCCAGCAATACACCGAAGTGTTTGGCAAAATTGACCTCGATGACGAAACATTCGAGACGAAGGAGGGCAACGTGCGCCGGGACCTCTTGCAGAACATGGGCGTAATTCCGACCGAAGGCATGGTCGCCGTGCGCATGAAGCGACGCACGCTCGGGCACGTGGAGGAAATTTTTCTGCGCAATCTTCAGCCGGGCGACGTGTTCATCATCGCGGGCCGCGCGGTGAAACTGGAGCGCGTCGGCTCCATGGAATGTTTCGTCGCCGACGCTAAACATTCGACGCCCACCGTGCCGCGTTGGAACGCGAACAAGATGCCGCTGACGAACAAAGTGGCGGAGGAGATTGTGAAGTTCAGGACTGAGATTCGGCAACGCCTTGAACGTGCCCCCGGCATCTTGCCGGGTCATGGCGCCGGCGCGGAACCGGGGGCACGTTTGAGCGCCGACCTTACCTCGTGGATCGCCGATCGTCTCGACTGCGGTCACACTAACGCCGAAATCATCTGCCGCATTCACTCCGCGCAGCATGAAATTTCCGAAATCCCGACGTCCGACTTTCTGCTCGTGGAAGAACTGCTCTTCTCCGGCTACGAGGAAACGGAACTCGTTGGAGAAAGTCCAAAGAACCGTGTCAATCAAGCGCGGCAGCGATTCACTCAGCCTACACGTCATTACTTTTTCCACACGCTGGTTGGCCGGGCCGCGAACGAGGCGCTCTCGCGGGTCGTGGCGCTGCGACTCAGCAGGCTTCGTGGTGGCAATGCCGTCGCGACGCCGGACGATTACGGCTTTGTCCTCACCGTCACGCCCGAACAACATTTCGGGAGCGATGAGTTGCCCGTGTTGCTCTCACCGGAAACTTTTGCGCGCGACCTCGACGAGTCGCTCTCACGTTCGCACTTGCTCAAGCATCACTTCCGCAACGCAGCCCAGGCTGGAATGATGGTGTATCGCAATTACTTCGGCGAACAAAAGTCGGTGCGAAAGCTCCAATGGTCCGCCGAGGTCATTTTCAATGTGTTGCAACAGTATGAGCCGGACCACGTGCTGATGCGCGAGGCCAAGCGAGATGCAGTCCACACTTACATCGACATCGACGGCGCAATCGCATTTCTCCAGGTGGCCGCGAAGAAACCGATGCGCATCAAGCCAGTCCACCGCGTGCCGCCGTTGTCGTTCGCGCTCTTCGCGACAAAAATCAAAGAAGCGCTCCTCGTCGAAGATCCGCGCGAGACAATGGAGCGGCTGTATCATCTGTGGTGGAGCAAAATTGAGGAGGCGCCAGTTACGCCGTGAGCCGCTCCCGCTTGTCTATTGGTGATGATCTGGTGCTCGACGTGCGCCGCGCCGCGTGGTTCCCCAACGAGCGCGTGCTCGCCGTCGCCGATTTGCACCTCGGCTACGCGTGGGCGCATCGCTTGAGTGGACAACTCATGCCGATCCCGCCAACGAACGACACGCTGCATCGACTCGCTGAACTACAGAACGACTACGACCCGCGTGAGATCGTGGTGCTGGGCGACATCGTGCATCGAGCGGTGGCGCTGACGGTGTTGGAGGAGGAAATTCGCGAACTGTTCAACACACTCTCGCCCCGTTTACAACTCACGTTCCTCGCCGGCAATCACGACCGCGATTTGCAGAAGCTCTTAAAGAAATGGCGGCTGCCGATTGAACTGGCGGATGCACGTGAAGTCGGAACCAATGTGCTCGTCCACGGCGACAAGGCGGTCGCTGAACAACATCGCGGGAAACGTATTTTCATGGGCCACGAGCATCCAGCGATTTCGATCGGAGACGGCGTGACGACTTCACAGAAATGTCCGTGCATTCTCCTGAGCAAAGAGGTTGTCGTGCTGCCAGCCTTTTCGCGCTGGCCAGCCGGGACGAATATTCGCGCCTACGAACTCATGTCCGAAACAGCCCGCGCCGCCCACTTCACGCAAGCCATCGCCATTTGCGGAGACAAGTTGCTGCCCGTTTCCTTGTAGCGGCGTGGCGGCAAAGCGGCGGAAACTTTTATTCGTCAGCGGCCCGGTGGGTAACGGTGAGTCCCGGCGCAGCGGGACTGCGGCCTGTCAAACGCCACCCGCGTCTCACGAGAATAGCCCAGCCATTCATGGCTGGGTAAAACGCCCTCAATTTCGCGAGTCCCGTCAGGGACAGCAGAGCGTTTCTTTCGACCCTGCGGGACTCCAATTTGTTCTGCGCCCTGCACCCAGAGCTGAAGCTCTGGGCTATTCTCAGAGAGCATCAATTGCCAGGTGGCATTCCTTGGCGCCGTTGGCGTTGGTATTGAGCGGCAGAGCGCCGGAAACTTTTTCTCGTCCACGTCGCGGTGGATGAAGGTGAGTCCCGAAAACGATGGGGCCGCGGCCTTCCATCACGAGTCTGGCAGCGCCTCGTTAAGCTGCGCGCGCCAAATCAAGGCTCTCGACGTGGACGGGTTCCACGACGCATACGCCGCCTGCGGAAGGAAAGACAATGAGCAAATCGCCGCGCGGAGAAAATAGAAGATGGTCTGGCGTGGAAATCTTAATCGCACGCCCGCTCGTCAGGTGGAGCGTGAATGGCTTGAAGGGAGCCACGTCGCGCATTTCCTGGATGTCCTTCATCTTCATGATGACGTTTTACCATTTCGTCGCGGGCTGTGCAATGTTCCCAAACGGTGTGCCTCGCAACCTTGGGCTGGAGGATGCAACGTTGTTGTCGTTGAGCGGCAGAGCGCCGGAAACTTTTTCTCGTCAGCGGCGCGGTGGGTGAAGGTGAGTCCCGACACGGCGGACTGCGACCTTCCATCACGAGTCGGGCAGTTGCTTACGAGAATTAGTCGTTTGTCCCGGCGGTTGCTTCAAACGTCTGGGCAAATCCCGCGCCCCGTGAATCGTTCTCTCCATTACCAGTGAATCACTTTCAATGCGGTAAAAGAGCAGTTGTTTTCCGAACGGCTTCACCACCAGACAGCAACGCACGCCTTTCAGGTCAGGATCATTTTAAAACCGCAGCCGTCCGGCTTTGGGCCGTTCCTGCAACTGCAACATCGTCGCCTGAACCGCCTTTCGATAGCGCCTCGCCACTTCTACGTCGCGTGGTCGAGATACCAGTGGATTTGGATTTCAACATCGGCCAGGAAAAAGTTCGACTGCTGAAACGTCAGCGGCATTTCCGGGATTTCTCGGCGAGGACGCGCCGCTCCATCTGTTCCAGTTCTTCCAAGCGCAGCGGGCGGTGGGGGCCGCGCACTGCTTCGAGCAGAAACGCCTTCAACTCCGGGCCGTCCTTGCTCCAGTCGTTCTGCTGCTCGCTCCACTGGCGCACCGCCTCGCGCACGACTTCACTGACGTTGCGGAAATCTCCCGCGCGCACTTTGCGCTGCACAAACGCTTCGAGCTTCTTGGGTAATGTCACGGTCATGCGCGGATAATTGCGTCGGCCCTTGTCCGCTCAATGTTTCTTCCGCTCGTCTGCCTTGGTTGCAAGCGTGCGACGCCGCAGCGGCAGAGTGCCGGAAACTTTTTCTCATCAGCGTCGCGATGGGTGAAGGTGAGTCCCGACACGG
>DATHKK010000201.1:0-11205 GCA_035489355.1 Candidatus Limnocylindria bacterium | reverse complement strand
GCACTTACATCCCTTACGTCCGCGTGGACAAAGTTTCGTATCGCGACACTTCGCCGTGGCCGGAAGGCTCGGTCGATGGTGCTGGATTATCGCTGCAACGGCGTACGGGAAATGCCTACGGCAATGACGCCGCGAATTGGGCCGCCGCGCTGCCCACGGCGGGCAGCGTTAACGCGTCCGGTGGAATCACGCCACCCGTGTTCGTGAAATCCCCCGCCACCACCAATGTGTTGATCAATAACGATCTATGGCTGGAAGCCGAAGCCAGCGGCTCTGGCCCGCTCTCCTGGCAATGGCGTTTCAATGGCGCGAAACTTGAAGGACAGACGAATTCCTTGCTGTTCATCAGCTATCTTCAGCCCGGCGACGCCGGGGCCTACGACGTCTATGTCAGCAATCCCGGAGGGCCGGCCTTCAGCGCGGTCGCGCAGGTGGGAGTCGCTGAGCCGCCCGTGATTTTGTCCGCGCCGCCGGGCCTCTACATTACCAATGCCGGGTCCAATGCCATCTTCAACATCGCGGTTTCCGGGACGGCTCCGCTGAGTTACCAATGGCGCTACGATGGGACGGAAATTCCCGGCGCGACGGCCCCGAGTCTTTCCTTCACCAATCTCGACCTCAACCGCAGCGGCCCTTACCACCTGACTATCTCCAACGCTTACGGCGTCGCCGCGACGAACATCAACCTCGTGGTTTCCATCAAGCCCGTGGTTACAAACGACCTTCAGGCGCAGACCGTCTTGCAAGGCGGCACCGCTGTTTTCCGGGTCGTGGCGGGGCCGGATCATCCGTTCGCGCGGCTGGGTTATCGCTGGCTGCGCAGTGGCGCTAGTTTTCTGACGAACCAGAATCCCGTGCTCACCATCACGAACGCGCAGGTCAACGCGTCCTATCGCGTCGCCGTGACGAACCAGGGAAACACCAGCGCCACCTTCAGTCCCGCGTTGGGCAGTGTTCAACTCATCGTCCTGCCCGATCTGGATCAAGATGGCGTCGCGGATTACTGGGAGAGCAATTACTTCGGCATCACGAGCACGAACGATGCTTCCAACGCGCTGCAAGATCCCGACGCAGACGGCAGGAACAATCGCGAAGAGTACGTGGCCGGGACGAATCCGACGGATGCGCTGAGCGTTTTGAAAATTTTCACGAGCGTGGGCAACCCGGCGATGCTGGAATTCGTGGCACAGCCAGACATCAGCTACACCGTGCAATGGGGGACGAACGTGTCCTCCTGGCTGAACCTGTCGAACGTCGGTTCGCAATCCGGCGTGCGCACGATTCAGTTGGACAGCGCGGTGGGGCCGCCATTGCGGGAGAAATTTTATCGCGTCGTCACGCCGCTGGTTCCGTAGCGTGGGCATCACTCTTCGAGCAAGGCGGTAGGGCGGTCGCTCCGCGCGCCGCACGCAGCCAGAAAGGTCGAGAAAAGCGGCCGGCTTTCTGCCGTTCGCGGCGCGCGCGGAGCGACGCGCCCACCTTTCACCGGGGGTAAAAAGCAATTGTGCAGCGAGGGGTAGCGATGCTATTCATCACATCCATGAAAGCCATACTATCCATCGTTGTTGCCGTTTGTGTACTCACGCCTGCCGTTTTCGCCGGAGAAAACAAAGCCTGCGATCAGGCCAAAGCCTGCTGCGCCGAAAAGGCCAAGGGCACTGAATGCACTAGCGCCAAGAAAAGCTGCCCGAAAGAAGCGGCGCTTCGCCAGGCGTTGCTCAAGCACAAAGGCGCGACCCTCGCCCAGCGTTAATCTTCCGAGTCATTTCGACATATCCCGGTGCTGAACAGCGCCGGGATTTTTTATGGAATGGCAATGCCTCGCACGTGGCTTGACCTCGGATGCGGTGCTGCGCAAGCTCCCATCACGCAACCAACAACAACGGAATCTGGAATTATGATACTGCGACTTTCTGCGACATTGATGGCCGTCCTGCTTTTCGCCGGCTGCAAAGATTCAACCGGCGGTGACAAAAGCGCGGGCACCGGCAGTGCGCCGAGCGCGCCTTCCAGCGCCGCACCCAGTTCAACCAACGAAATGAAAACCACAGCCAGCGGACTTAAATATCAAGTGCTCAAACAAGGCACCGGCACCGTGTCGCCCAAGGCCACCGACACCGTGAACGTCCATTACCACGGCACGCTGCTGAACGGCACAGTCTTCGACAGCTCCGTAGAGCGCGGCCAGCCCATCAGCTTTCCGCTGAACGCGGTGATCCGCGGCTGGACCGAAGGACTTCAGCTCATGAAAGTGGGCGACAAGTTCAAGTTCGAGATTCCGCCCGACCTCGCCTACGGACCCGCCAGCCCGAGTCCGAAAATTCCGCCGAATAGCACACTCGTGTTTGAGGTGGAACTGCTGGGCATCCAGTAGTGACGCGGGAGAGCGAGTCTCCCGGCGAGGTTCAATTCAATGTAGGCCACTTCGCGCCCATGAGAGTTTGCACCTACTGCGGACGAGAGAATGAAGACGCTGCCATTCAGTGTCGCGAGTGTGGCACGGACATGCAGTCATCGCAGTATCCGCAGATACATGCCTCTCCGAAGCTCAAGAGTTTGTTGCGGCAGCCAGCCTATCTTGCGTGGCTTGCGGCGGGTCTTGTTTTCCTTCATGCCTTCTTTCGTTTGGTGGCGACACCTTACGATCCAGGTCTTGGCGAGGGCGATGTGGACCGGCTCGACGCCGCGTTTTATCTCTACAAGAGTGTGGGTGTCGCAACTGTTTTGGTAGCGTTGGGTTTATATCTAGGGAGTAGACAAAAGGGTCAGCATGTGGCCTAACCATGCGCGGCAGCGCCTATGAGGGTTGCCCATCTTGCCGTGAGCTCTTGGACTGATTTTCTTTTGTTCGTGGAGTGTGGACCCGTGCAGGGAGCGGGAGCGGAGTTGTCGAATCGCGTCGGTGAAAACTCTTGACCATCGGCGTTGGCCAGCGAGGTTTTCCGGCATGGAGCGGTCTGGGGAAATAATCGGGAAGTGGCTCGTGGAGCGAATGCCACCATGTGAGCAAAGGAACAATTCTTCGGCAGATCCGTTGCCGCCGCGAAGCCCATTCAGTTTCCCACGTGTTCAAACAACCTGCCGCTGATTCCTGTGGATGCTTTCATCACGCTTGCTGTTTCGCTGGGACTGGGCCTTCTCATCGGGCTGCAAAGGCAACGCACGGAGGACCGCTTCGGCGGGATTCGGACGTTCCCGCTCATCAGCCTCTTCGGCACGTTTTGTGGAATGCTCGGCGAAGTTCATGGCGCGTGGCCCATCGCGGCCGGCGTCATCGCGATTTTCGGCACGCTGGCGATGGCGAATTGGTTGAACGCGCGACACGCCGCAAGTGAACACGGCCAAACGACGGAGGTGACCGCGCTGCTCACCTTCGCCATCGGCGCCTACCTGCCTTTGGGAGATCGTTCGCTCGCCGCCGTCGCAACCGGCCTCGTCGTCATTCTCCTGCACTTGAAAGGGCCGATGCACGTGTTCGTCCGAAAGATGGGTCCCAAGGACATGGCGGGTATCATGACGTTCGTCGTCATCTCGCTGATCATTCTTCCGCTGCTGCCGAACCGCGCGTTTGGTCCGTTCAAAGTTCTGAACCCTTTCGACATCTGGCGCATGGTGGTGCTGATCGTCGGCCTGAGCCTCACCGGCTACATCGTTTACAAAATGCTCGGGCGTACGGCGAGTGCGCTGCTGGGCGGGATTCTGGGCGGCGTCATCTCTAGCACGGCGGCGACTGTCTCTTACGCACGGCGCGCGAGAGAAATACCGGCGGCGCACACGTTCGCAGTGGCCGTGATTCTCATCGCGTCGGCCGTGTCCTATCTGCGCGTGATCGTCGAAGTCTCGCTGATTGCACCGTCGCACCTGAGCGGGTTGCTGCCGCCGTTGCTGGCGGCGCTGGCGTGGACGAGCATCATTGCCGGGGTCGCATTTTTTTTCTTTCGCGGTCAACGGGAAGAAATGCCGCCTCCCGCCAACCCGGCCGAACTCAAGAGCGCGCTGATCTTTGGAACTCTTTACGCGCTCGTGACGCTAGCCGCGGCGGCGGTGAAACAATCCTTCGACTCCTCGGCGCTTTACTTCGTGGCGATCATTTCGGGTCTCACGGACATGGATGCAATCACGCTCTCGATGGCGCGCATGGCGGAGAGCGAACATCTGGCGCCGGGCCATGCGTGGCGTCTCATCCTCGCCGCGTCGCTTGCGAATTTCGTGTTCAAAGGAATCGCCGCGACGTTCCTGGGCGGCTGGAAATTGGGCGTGCGCCTCGCGCCGTTCTTTGGCGTGGCCCTGGCGGGTGGCCTCGCGCTCCTCTGGCTTTGGCCGGCGTCGGCTGGCTCGGCCAAGGCGCTTTGAATTTCTTCTCACGGGCGGGCGGGTAGGGCGTCGCTGTCCCCAGCGCGCCGGGCCACGGGAAGACCAAAGGCGCCCGAACTTGCTGACGATGGGTGGGGCGCGTCGCTCCGCGCGCGCCGCCGCCGAGTCGGAAATCCCCCGAAGTCAGCCAGGTTTTTTTCCGTTCGCGGCGCGCGCGCGGAGCGACACGCCCCACCCATTACGCGCCAGTTCCAAATGCGCCGCCACCGAATCACGGTCTTGTTTTTCTGAGTGACATTTCGCGGCGATGAATTCTACTGGCCGCAAACCAACCGCAAAGTTGTGAGCCAAACAATCGCTTATCTTCAATCGGACTCCGCCGAGGGTGGCATCGAGATCGGGCTGCTCGTCAATTATCTCCTCTACGACTCCATCAAAGCCGGCGCGAGCGACATTCACATCGAGCCGTGGGAGAGCACGCTGGCGGTGCGCCTGCGGCTGAGCGGCGTGTTGACCGAGTTGGTCCATTTGCCCTTGGAGCTAATGGAAAAGATCTCGGGCCGTTTCAAGGTGATGGCTAATCTTGTGAGCTATCAAACGGGGTTGCCGCAGGAAGGTCACGCGTCCGCCGGGCCGGAACTGGGCGGCGTCGAATTGCGCATTTCTGTTTTTCCGACGGTGCGCGGTGAGAAAATCGTGGTGCGTCTTTTTGATCCGAGCAATCGCAGTTTCGATCTGGCGTCGCTTGGTTTCGACGATGAGACGCAGCAAACGTTTCTCAAGTTGCTTTCGCGGCCGAGCGGGCTGCTGCTGCTCACGGGTCCAACTGGTTCCGGGAAAACGACGGCGATTTACTCCGCGCTGTATCACATTGTGCAGCGATCCGGCGTGACGATGAGTATCGCCACGGTCGAGGATCCGGTGGAGTTCAACCTGCCGATGATCAGCCAGGCGCAGATCAACAACACTCAGGACTTCACTTATCCCAAAGCGTTGCGCTCGCTCATGCGCCAGGACCCGCAAGTGATCATGGTCGGCGAAATCCGCGATCCCGAGACCGCGAACATCGCGGTGCAGGCCGGGCTGACCGGGCATCTCGTCATCAGCACGATTCACAGCGGCATCGCCGTCGGTGTGTTCGCGCGCCTGATCAACATGGACATCGAGCCGTTCCTGCTGGCGTCGAGCATCATTGGCGTGCTGGGCATTCGGCTCATTCGCAAGAATTGCACTTACTGCGCGCAGAGTTACGAACCGGAGGCGGGCTTGCTGAAGATGGTGCCGGGCGACGCGCTCGCGACGGCCAGTTTCCGAAAAGGGACCGGCTGCAAGGAGTGCCTCGAAACCGGTTATCACGGCCGCACCGCGATTACGGAATTGCTCGTGGTGGATGAAGTGTTTCGCGACGCCGTTCTTCAAAAGATGCCGACGCGCCAATTACATCAAGTCGCGACCCAGCAAGGCATGGTGACGATGTGGCAGAACGGGTTGAATCGCGCGCTCGCTGGACAGACCACGCTCGAAGAAGTGTTGCGTGTGGTGGCGGTAGAACAGATTTGAGATTTGCGGCCATCGAAGATCCGGGGCGGCATTTTTTTGGCGGCGGCGGATTTTAGTTCGTAAATTTGTTTGCCTCATCCGATGCGTTTGCTAAATCTCGGTCCGCACTTTCCGCTATGCACTCTCCGGGCGAATTTCAAAAACATGCTCCTTCCGTGGACGATCACACGCGCGCCAGTTTGCTGGCCCGCGTGCGCGACTGGAATGACGACGCCAGTTGGCGGGAATTCTTCGAGACTTACTGGCGGTTGATTTATTCGCTCGCGATCAAGACCGGTCTCTCCGAGAGCGAAGCGGAAGAAGTGGCGCAGGCAACGATGATTTCCGTGGCCGACGCTATCCGTGATTTCAAATACAACCGTGAAACCGGTTCGTTCAAACAATGGCTCTGCGGCCAAGCCAAATGGAAAATTCACGATCACCTGCGCCGGAACCGGCGCGAGCAAAAAGTGTTTTTGCAGAATCATCAAACGTTGACCGCCACCGGCACCGGCACCGTGAGTTCCTTTCCCGAGGCGGCGAACGATTATGCGGCCTACGTCGAGAGCGATTGGCACGAAGCCCTCCGCCAGACGGCGCTGACCCGCGTCAAAACGTTGGTGAAGCCGAAGCATTTCCAGATTTTTGACCTTTACGCGCTCAAGCAATGGCCGCTGCGCCGCATCAGCCGCACCCTGGGCGTGAGCATTCCGCAGGTGTATTTGATCAAGTCCCGTGTCGCCCGCCTGTTAAGAAAACAAACCCGCGACCTGGGCGACCAGGTGGACCGAGTTTCTTCCTCCGTGTTCCTCAACCGAAACCACAAAACACATACCGTATGAATACCTTGGTTCTTCGCACTCGTTTCCTGAATATCAGCAGCTCCAGTGGCAGCAGCCGGGGCAGTTTCAATCCCCGCCATCCTCGTTCCTCGAACGTGCGCCCGGCCCGGCCCGTGTTCGTGTCCAGCCCGTCGCCCAAAAAATCCAACGCCGGCGCACCACAAGCCACCTAGTCTTTCGCGGTGCCGCCCACGCACTCCACGCGCCGCCCGCTGGCCGGGAAACGCAAGCTGATCCTGAGGAACTTTCTTTGTCCGGGAGATCTCGTCCTGCTCACGGCAGTCGTGCGCGATCTGCACCGATGCCATCCCGGCAAGTTCATCACGGACGTGCGCAGTTCCTGTCCGGAACTTTGGGAACACAATCCGCATCTTACCCCGCTGCGCGAAAGTGATCGGGACGTCGAACAAATCGATTGCCACTACCCACTGATCGATCGTTGCAACGAAGCGCCCTACCACTGCATTCATGGCTTCGCGGATTTTCTCAGCGAACGATTACAAATTCCCGTGCGCCCGACCGAGTTCCGTGGCGATCTTCATTTGTCGGCCGACGAACAGCGTTGGAAATCCACCGTGCATGAACTGGGCGGGAAGGACGTTCCCTTCTGGATCGTCAATAGCGGCGGCAAGTTTGACTTCACGATCAAATGGTGGCACTGGCGACGCTACCAGGAAGTCGTGGATCATTTCGCCGGCAGAATTCTGTTCGTTCAAATCGGCGAAGTGGGTCATCACCATCCGCCGCTGCGCAACGTCGTCGATCTGCGCGGCAAGACGGACCTGCGGCAGCTGGTGCGCCTGGTTTATCACGCGCAAGGCGTGCTCTGCGGCGTCACGGCGTTGATGCACTTCGCCGCCTCCGTCGCCACGCGACCCGACCGACCAAAGTCCAGAGCGGCCGTCATCATCGCGGGTGGCCGGGAGCCGGCGCACTGGGAGGCCTATCCACATCATCAATTTCTTCACACCATCGGCGCACTGCGCTGTTGTGAAACCGGCGGCTGCTGGAAGGCGCGCACCCGTGCCATCGGCGATGGCGAGGAGACGGATCAGCCGCACAATCTTTGCACGGACGTGGTGCGCGGTTTGCCGCGTTGCATGGACATGATTTCATCACGCGACGTCATTCGCCGGATCGAAAGTTATTTCATCGGCGGAGCGAACCGTTACCTGAACGCGAGCGAGCAGAGCGCCGCGCGACGCGCCATCGCGAGGAGCACGGTAGGGCCGCGATTTGATACCACGATCAATCTGGGCACGGTGCGCGCCGCGTTGGAATGCGCGGCGCGGGAAGCGCGCAAACTTTCCGCGCCACCGATGCTAGGGCGAGGCATCCTCGTGCTGGCCACCGAAGAGGCGGACTTATCGCAAGCCCTCGCCTGCGCTCGCGGCCTGCGCTCGCTCGGGTGCGAGTTGCCGATCGAGCTTTGGTCCGCGATTCGTTGCGATCAAAGCAGCCGCGCGCCGTTTCGCGCCGCGGGCGTGGATATATTCGATTGCTCCCGCGAAGCAGAGCTGGCGCTGCCCATCACCTGTTCCGAACTGCGCTCCCACGCGCTGACGAAGACGGAAAAGCGCGAAGTCCTTCTACTCGATCCGGACGTGTTCCCGCTCGTCGTGCCCGATCGGTTATTCTCTCACCGCGTTTTTCAGGAATCCGGCGCGTTGTTCTTTCCACGGCGAAAGAACGTCGCCCGTCCCGGCGTGTGGAAGTTGTGCGATTTGAAATTGCCCCGCGAAACCGCCAGCGCGGCGCACCTCCTGGTCGATCGTTTTCGTTGCTGGAGCGCTCTCTCGCTGTGGAAATGGATTTCCAGCCGCAATTATTTTTTCCACGGCTACGTGGACGGGGAGGGCGGCGCGGCGCAGTTGGCGTTTGCGAAACTGCGCCTGCCTTCGTCGATGTCCAGGAACACGGCGCGATGGTTCTGGTCCACTAAGTCCGGCGAACCAACGCCGCCGCTAGTGCGAGAACGTCTCCGCGCTGCGACCCGTTCCCTGCACTGCTGAAATGTCTCGCGCCGTTCTCATTCAGCAGGCGTCGGACGGCGCTCGTGCGATGCTGGAGATGTCCGTCGCGCGCCATTCCGCCTATTGCGAGAAACATCACATCACCTATTGGCCGCTCGTGGGAGATGTGCAGTTTTCCCGCGCGCCGCACTGGAACAAGATCGCGCTGGTGCGTCACGCGCTCGCGCTCGGTTTCGAAACGGTCGCCTGGCTCGATGCCGATACGCTGATCGTGCGCGACGATGAAGATCTGCGCACTGCGCTAAATGGCGGCGGGCCGCTCGCCCTGGCCGAACATCCCGGCCCCGGTCTCGACGGCGCGCTCACGCACTGGAATTCCGGCATCATGATCATGCGCAACACGCCGCGGACACGCAATTTTTTCGATGCGGTTTGGGAAGGAGGGCCGTTCAACAATCATCCTTGGCAAGAGCAGGCGCGCATGCACCTCGTGCTGTCTGAGTTCCCCGGCCTGGTCCAGCGCCTGGACGATCGCTGGAATTCCACCGAAGGAGTGAGCGACGTGCCGGAGCCTATCATCAAAGCCTGGCACGGTGCCGGCATCGCGGCTGTGACTTGCATCCTTGAAGAGTTGCGACGCCTGAACGCCGCCGACGCGCGTGTCTTGAGCGTCGCTGCCTCTGTCGTTCGCACGGAGAACGTGGATGAATACATGGCGCAATCTATTGCAGCGATTCCGCCTTACCCACGGACTTTCCATGGCCGCGGCATTGTGATTCCCGCCGGTGGCCTGGGTTATTTTCCCGGCGCCTGGATTTGCATTCATCAACTGCGCCGTCTTGGTTGTACGCTGCCCATCCAACTGTGGCACCTCGGTCCGCGCGAATTGGATGATCAGATGCGTGCGCTGGTCGCGCCGCTGGGCGTTGAGTGTGTGGACGCGCACGAAGTCCGCCAGCGCCATCCCGCGCGCCTTCTGATCGGTTGGGAAGTGAAGCCGTACGCGCTGCTGCACTGTCCTTTTCGCGAAGTGCTCTTGCTCGACGCGGACAATGTACCGGTCATCAATCCGGAGTTTCTCTTCGACACGCCCGAGTTCCGCGAGACCGGCGCGATCTTCTGGCCCGACGACGAGCGCATGCTGCCGGAACGCAACGTGTGGGAAATTTTTGGCGTGGCTTATCGCGATGAACCGGACTTCGACGGCGGACAGATTATTTTGAACAAAGAGAAGTCGTGGCGCCCTCTCTGCCTGACCATGGCCATCAACGAGTACTCGGATTTTTTTTATCATCACGTCTGGGGCGACAAGGACACTTTCCGTTTTGCGTGGCACCGGCTGGAGCAGCGGTTCGCGCGGGCGCCTTTTCCCGTGGACGCGATGGAAGCCACTTTTTGCCAGACCGATTTCGAGGGTCGCCGCGTTTTTCAACATCGCCTCGGCGACAAATGGAATTTCCTGCGCGACAACCTGCGCATCGCCGGCTTTCTGTTCGAGGAGGAATGCCTGGCAGACCTCGCGCGCCTCCGCACTCTTTGGGACGGCAATGTCCGCGCGCCGTAGCAGCGGGCGGACATCCGACAACGTGCTGCCGGTTTGCAACCGGCAGTCCAGTTCATTTCAACGCGCAGACAAAGAGATTCAACACGTTCTGAACTTGGCGCGCTTCTGCCAATTGCAAACTGGCAGCACGTTGAGACAACTCCGTCCTCCGCCCTGCTTGGCGGCTATGCTAATCTGGATCGAATGGCTGGAACGACGATGAAGACCGCGACGGAGACCTCGCCACCGAACTGCCTGGTGCAAACGGTTGCCAACATGATGCGCCGCGAACCGGCGTTGGAAGCCGTCAAAATCGATCGCGCGCACGGCTCCATTTCGCTGGCGACTCTCGGACAGCCTGATCCGGATTTGGAGCGCGTGGTCACGCAACAAATTCGCGCGCTGCAAACAAGCCCGCCCGGCTGCCGTTTGCTCGAAGGAGATGCAACCTGCGATACCTGCACGCTCACTCTCGATCCGCAGGTGCAACGCAACCTCACCGTGCGCCAGGATGATGCCGGCACCACCATCGCGCGCGTGAGTTGTCCCACCGCGCCGCGCTTTTGGAAGTGGCGCGCCGTCCCGCTGCCCAGGGTCGTTCCCCGCGAAGTCCATCTTGAAGACGCCGAAACGCACGCGCACGAATGGCGGCGACAGTTGGGGGCCGCGGCGCTGTGCGGGATTTTTGGATTGGCCGGCTGGCAGTTCGGTGGCGCGTGGTCCGTGCCGTTCTTCATCACCGCCTACCTTTGCGGTGCGTGGTTCACCGCTCAGGAAGTTCGCGAACATCTGCGCGAAGGCAAAGTCGATGTTCACTTCCTCATGCTCACCGTTGCGCTGGGCAGCGCGAGCATCGGCGCGTGGGGCGAAGGCACGGTGTTGCTCTTTCTCTTTTCGCTTTCCGGCGCGCTGGAGCATTTCGCGATGGGCCGCACGCAGCGGGAAATCTCTTCATTGTTCAAGTCCGCGCCCAAGTCCGCCATCGTCCTCGGCG
>DATHKK010000200.1:0-2028 GCA_035489355.1 Candidatus Limnocylindria bacterium | reverse complement strand
TCCCGTCAGCAACGACGAAGCTTGGGTCGTGAACGAAGTTTCCGACAGCGTCAGCGTTGTTTCTGTTTCGCAGCACATCGTGACGGACACACTCTACGTGAAGGACGAGCCGGCAGACGTCGTGTTCGCCAATGGCCGCGCCTTTGTCAGCGCATCGCGCAACAACCAGATCGCCGTGTTCGATCTCGCGACGCACGCGAGCATCACGAACATTTCAGTGCTCGGAGAGAACCCGCGCGCGTTGTGCATTAACACCAACGGCACGAAGGTTTACGCGGCGTTCGCGCTCTCCGGGAATCGCACGACGCTCATCCCGTTTCCGCAAGCCCCGCCGCAACCGCCGCCGACCAATCCGAAACTGCCTCCGCCGCCGCAGGTGAGTTTGATTGTGGATGCAGCGGACCCGGCGTGGACGAACGGCGCTAACGCGCCGATCAAATACACGATGCCCGACAACGACATCGTGGAGATCGACACGGCGACGCTGGCCATCACGCGTTATTTTCCGCGCGTCGGGACGGTGAATTTCGCGATCGCCGTCCGTCCGGGCATTGGGCCCGGCAGCGGCGAACTTTACGTGGCGAATACCGATGCGCGAAACCTCACGCACTTCGAGCCGGTCGTTCGCGGCGGTTTCGTGACAAATCAGATCAGCCGGGTGAACGCGAACAGTGGTGCCGTGACTCGGTTCGATTTGAACGCCAGCTTCAGCTACACAAATTTTCCCAATCTCGCCAACCAGTCGAACGCCCTGGCGCAGCCCACTGCCATCGCTTTCGGTCCCAGCGGCGCGAATTTTTTTGTGACGGCGTTCGGTTCGGATCGAGTGGCGCTCGTCGATGCAGATAGCGGCACTATCACAACCCGCATCGATTTGAACCCCAGCGCGCCTGGCTCCATCGCGAACCCGCGCACGATGCGCGGGCCGCGCGGCCTGGCTTTGAAGCCGGGTGCCGCGCTCTATGTGCTCAACCGGATTTCCAATACGCTGACGGTGATCGATCCGAGTACGCGCACGGTGGTGCGCGAGATTTCCGTGGGCAGTTACGATCCGACGCCGCTCGCGATTCGCGAGGGCAGGGGCTTTCTTTACAGCGCGAAACTTTCCGGCGGTGGCTTGGTTTCCTGCGCGTCGTGCCACATCGATGCCGAGATGGATTTGCTCGCGTGGGATCTCGGCAATCCGGGCGGCAATTTGGAAACGAACGCCATCGCCGTCTCCGGTTCGCGCGCTTTGTTCCCGCCGAATGGAGTTGTTTCCAACGTCGTGTTCCATCCTATGAAAGGACCGATGACGACGCAGACCTTGCGCGGCCTCGCCGGAGTGGAGCCGCTGCACTGGCGCGGCGATCGCACGAACTTCACGCACTTCACTGGCGCGTTCGACGGCCTGCTCGGCGGCACGACGCTTTCCGCGGCGGACATGGCGGCGTATCGCACCTTCATCAACACCGTCGTGTTCCAGTCGAATCCAAACCAGAATTTGAACCGCACGCTGCCCGCCACTTTCGGCGGCGGCGATCCTACAGCGGGACGCAATGCATTCATGAGTACCAACTACGGAACGTTGGCGGGCATCATTAACTTGCGTTGCAACACCTGCCACACCGTGCCCACCGGCACCGATCGCGGCTTCACGCCAGCTCAAGCTTTGCAAGAGCCGCAGGATTTCAAAGTG
Source organism: Candidatus Limnocylindria bacterium (assembly GCA_035489355.1). GTDB lineage: Bacteria > Verrucomicrobiota > Verrucomicrobiia > Limisphaerales > SIBH01 > JANNGC01. Next base: position 350 of record DATHKK010000200.1, on the reverse strand, counting down.
CCGCACTTGCGGAACATTTATCAGAAAATGCGTTTCACGAATGCGCCCGGCGCGCAAAGCCTAATGGGCTTCGGCCTCGCGCACGACGGCATGGATCCGAGTCTCTTCGCTTTTCTGTCGCGTCCGGTGTTCGGCGCGTTTTCCACGGACGCGGTCTTGAAGCGCAACATCAGCGCGTTCGTGCAGTGCTTCGATACGGGCACCGCACCGTCCGTCGGTTACGCGCGCACCATCAACGCTGCGAACGTGAATAGTGCGAGCGTAATCAACGATTGGTCCATGCTTGAGGTGCAAACGAGCGGCGGCACGAATATCGATTTGATCGCAAAGGGAACGATTGATGGGCAACG
>DATHKK010000199.1:0-7586 GCA_035489355.1 Candidatus Limnocylindria bacterium | reverse complement strand
CTGCCATTGATGGTGCCCGCACCTAGGCTCACGAAAAGGCTGGAAACAATGTGCGAACCAGGCGTTGCCAGCCCGACGGTGGGCGCGGTGTTCACGGAATTAAACGTCGTGTCGATGTCGCCGAAGAGAAGATTGCCGTTGAAGTGCAGGAACCGTTGCGGGCCGTTGGTCATGGAGCCGAGCGCGAGACCGGGCTGACCCAGCGTGTTCGTGTAAGTCATCCGCACGATTACGCGATACTGCGAATCCACGGAGTTCAACTGGCTGGCCGGGCGAATGCCGAGCACAAGCGTGTTGGTGCGCTCGCGCGGCTCCGGTGGCGTGCTCGCGGGCGTGGTGTAGTTGTTGACCGCCACGAGATAGTTCGAGAAGGAATTCACCAGCGGCACCAGCGCGTCTGTCGTGGCGTTGCGCAGTTCCACATCCAGCCGCACCGGGATATTCGCAGCCGACGCGCCGGCCATAAACTCATCGTACCGATGAAACGAAACCGCGTTGGTGATCTCAAAGGAATCGCTTCCCGCCATCGTGTCGATCAACCAGGAGCGTTCGACGCCGGAATCCAGAAACTCCGCAAAGCTGTTGAAGGAAGCATCGCCACTGACCGTGTTGGTGAAGTGATAAAAATGAAACGGTCCATTCGTGCCACGAAACAAAACCGCGCCGCCCACACGCGCCACTTCCACTTCGATTTTGTACTCCGTGAGGTGACTTAATCGCGCCGCGGGCCGCAGGGACGCGAAGTTGGTGACGTTCGTCTGACGCGAAGCCGCGACTGAAATGGTGTTGGTCGCGATGTAAGTCAGAGCAGCGTTGGTCGCGTTGTTGAAGTTGAAGATGGGAAATTGCGCGCCGTTCGTCGCGCGCAGGCGATAGGTGAACTGATACGACGCGTTGGTGGTGAACGGCTCGAAATTCTCCGCCGCCACGATCGTGTTCACCAGGAGCGACTCGCGGTTGAACGCCACATTATTGGTGAACGCGTCGGCGTCGATGACGTAGCCGGTGTAGTTCGTGAGCGAGACGCCGCCGAAACTTTCCGCGAAGGGAACGTTGGCACCCGTCACTTCGATATCGTCGAGATACAACCCTTCGGCCACGCCGGCGGCATCACTGATGAATTCGAATTCAAGCGTGTGACTCCCGCCCGCGTAAGCGTCGAGGCTGAGAGCCACTTCGGTCCACGTCGTCTGAGTAAGCGCGCTGTTGAAAGCGGCGTGTTGTCCATGGAAACGCGCCAGTTTTCGCCAGATCCGATGGCCGGCACCCAGCGCCAGAAACGCAAATTCGCGTAGGCGTAAGGCGTCAGATTGATCGTGCGGCTCATCGTCGCCGTCATCGAATTCTGATAAACCGGATTCACCGCCGAGCCGCCGAAGCCCACGCCCGCGCAATAACCCTTCATCAAACCCGAGTGGGGCGGGGTGCCGCCGAAGGCTGCGTTGACATCATTCCAATAGCCGGTAACGCCGGCGGCATTCGAGTCGCCCACAGTCCAGAAGATTCCGGGGAAACCTGGGAACAAACTTTCGAAGCCCTCGAACATCACCGTCGTTTGCGCCTGCGCACGCGAGCCCGCGGCACAAAGGGCCAGGCCAAGCAGGAGGAAAATCCGGCGTAACAGCTTGCTCCCCACCAATGGATGTCTCATAGCGTCCCTCTAAATGCGTTGCGGTAGAGAGCTGGGGAAACTCACCTTTAGGAACCGCTGACGGGCAAAGTCTGCCAAATACTTTTTGCCGCGCGCTAGAAAAAACGTTTCGGATGGCAGGTTTTATTTTGCACGAACAGAGGGCGCTCCGGTTGGAACCTTCGCGTTGATTCCAGCAGCAGAGTACCGGCTGATTTGCCAAGTTGGATTCAGCGACGCCGATTTTTTCGCGCCAAGATTATTCGCCACGCAAGATGATCTGGGACTTCAAGACGGGGGATCAAGTTCCGCCGAGTTACACCGTGAAACTCAAGCACAGTATTCATGTGGGCGAAGAGGTCACTTTTCCTTCGCAGAAACACACGACGGGAGCGGATGGCCGCTGGACGGCGCGCAACCTGCCTCCCGAGCTACCGAATCGAATTTCCATTACCGGCAGCCATTCCAATTTCATCGACGTCCGGGTGTCGCTGGACGACAAACCAGAGATCGAATCGGAACTGCGGGCCGGCACCTATCAGGCCAACCGCGGTCTCGAAGTTCGCGGGCGAGTCAATGAAGAGCAACAGCCGAAGTCACCGGCCAGAAATCCGATGCGGAGGACTTTCGGTCGCAGCCGATCGCCAGAGGCGAAATCACCGTCACCGTTCCGCCGGGCGCAAATCCCGCCGCGCCGATTCAGATCGGGGAAGTTTTGCTTAAGGCTGCAAATAAGTAATCCGAGCGCGCGAAACTCACATTCATGCCTGTCCCATGCTTCGGGCGCTTCCTTCTTTCGCGGGCTTGCCAGCGCAGGGTGGAATTCCTAAGTTCCGCGGCGCTTTGTGCTCTCAACATTCAACCAGAAATTCGCGATTTAACTCATGAGTGTTCTCATCGTTGGCTCCACCGCACTCGATTCCATCAAAACTCCGCATGCGGAAAATCCACGTCTGCTCGGCGGTTCGGCCAGCCATGCGGCGGTGGCGGCGAGCTTTTTTTCGCCAGTTAAACTCGTCGGCGTGGTGGGAAAAGATTTTCCGAAGAAGTACGTCACTCTCTACAAGCGGCACAAAATCGATCTGGAAGGTTTGCAGATCGAGGAAGGCAAAACGTTTCACTGGAGCGGCGAATACGAAGTGAACATGAACCACCGGCGAACGTTGCTGACCGAGTTGGGCGTGTTCGAGAATTTCACGCCGCACCTGCCGGAGAGTTACAAGAAGTCGCCCTTCGTCCTGCTCGCGAACATTGCCCCCGCGCTGCAGCATCACGTGCTTGATCAGATGCAGAAGCCGAAGTTCGTCGTCGCGGACACGATGGATCTATGGCTGAACATCGCGAAGGACGAGCTGGTGAAACTGATCCGGCGCGTGGACTGTTTCGTGTTGAACGATGGCGAGGCGCATCAATTGACCGAGAGCGACAACGTCTTCGCGGCGCTGAAGAAGATTCACAAGCTGGGGCCGCGATACGTGATTATCAAAAAGGGATCGCACGGCTCGATTCTTTCCGGCCCCGGCGGGTTTTTCATCTGCCCGGCGTATCCGCTGCCCAACGTCTGCGATCCGACCGGGGCAGGGGACAGCTTTGCCGGCGGCCTCATGGGGTATCTGGCGACAGCGCGCGGCAGCATCGACGGCAACATCCGGCGCGGGATGATTTACGGCGCCGTGACGGCGAGCTTTTGCTGCGAAGGTTTTGGTTTGAAAAAGACAACGACGATCAAACGCGTTGATATCGAGAAGCGCGTGAAGGAGTTGGAAAAGGCGACGCGGTTTTAAGGAAACCGGCAAGATGCCGGGGGCACGTTCAGGGCGGAAATCCGAAGGAGAGTTTCACCGCGGAATACTCGGGATGAACGGCGCCTTCGCGCGTGCGAATGATCAGTGGTGGTTCCGCCCACGTCCGCGTTCGCATCGGCTCGGGTAAACCCGTCGCGCGCATCATACCGAACAAACCGAGCAAGGGCCGTTCTCCCTCGCGCAATACAATGGGCCTCGAACGGACGATGCTCAGCGCGCTCGCTGTGGCGCTTTGCTTCACCCGCTCGTGCTGTTCGTCAGGCGTGACGGGAAAGACGCACGCAAAGAATCCGCCCGGCGCGAGATGCCGTGTGGCAGCGGCACAATAGTCGGAAATGTCTCCGCGCATTTCAAAACGGCAGGCGACCTTTTGCGGATGATCGCCTTCGACTCCACTGCCCAACGGAAAGTAAGGAGGGCTGCCTAGCACCAGATCGAATTGTTCCTCGGGCCGCAGTACGCCGCTCTCTCGAAAATCGCCCTGGCGAATTTCATATCGATCCAATAGGCCGTTCCACTCGGCCGACTTGCGCGCGAGGCGAACACTTTCCTCCTGCACTTCGACGGTGACGAATCGCACGCCGGGCAATCGCCACGCCGCGATCATTCCCACCGCGCCGACGCCGCTGCCCAGATCGAGAACGGCGCGCGCGGATGGACACCAACTGGTCCCGTACCACGCGGTGAGCACATCATCGGTGGAGAAGCGATGGCCGTTGGCGAGTTGGAACAAACGAAAGTAGCCGCTGATGGCGTCGAGGGTTTCGCCTGCCTCCACTGCTGGACCATGTCCGCGCGCGCCTGGCGGTATGGGGCCGGGCTTGGTCCAATTCTTGAAAGTCGGTTCGTCGTATCGCTGCACGTCGTGATGCCAAATTGAAATATTCCTGCGGCCAGCAGCAAGGAGATTACCGATTCCTCCGAAACGGTTTTGCAGATTGCCACACGCCGCGCGACACCATTACGCTCCGCGCCAACGCCTATGAACAAAGCCATTCGCCTCAAACTGTTCCTCATGATGGTGCTGGAGTTTTTCATCTGGGGTTCGTGGCTGCCGCTGATCTTCGGCTATCTGCCGAGCCTGGGCTTCACGCCGGGGCAACAGTCATGGATTCTGAATGCGTTTCCCATCGCGGCCATCGTCGGCATGTTTTTCAGCAACCAATTCGCGGACCGCAATTTCGCGGCGGAAAAATTTCTCGCCTTCAGCCACGTCGTGGGCGGGCTGGCGATCCTGGGTTGCGGCTTCACGAAAGAGTTCTGGCCTTTCTTCATGCTGATGTCCGTGCATTGCCTGCTCTACGTGCCGACAATTTCGATCACGAACTCGATCGCGTTCGCCGCGATGAAGGATGCGCAACAGGAATTCGGCATCGTCCGCATGGGCGGAACCATCGGGTGGATTCTGGCGGCGTGGCCGTTCACTTTCATCTTCGTCGATTGGGCGGCGGTGAAAGCGGTGAACCCGTCCGGCTTCGTGGAGTGGATTAGCGCGGCGCTGGCGCACCCGTTGACGGGCGATGCGGCGAAGGCGGCGACACGCTGGACGTTCGTGGTGTCCGGGATTGCATCGCTCGTACTGGCGGCGTTCAGCCTCACGTTGCCGCACACGCCGGCGAAAAAGACCAGCGAAGGCGCGCCCCAAAAGCTTGCCTGGCTGGAAGCGGTCAAGCTGCTCGCGCACCCGTTCGTGCTGGTCTTGTGGCTTGTGACCTTCGTGGATTCATTCGTTCACAACTCTTACTTCAATTGGACCGGATCATTTCTCGGCGCGAGTGTCGCATCCGGTGGCGTCGGCATTCCGAGCAATTGGATCATGCCCGTAATGAGCATCGGGCAAGTGGCGGAGATTCTTACGATGTTCATTCTCGGCGCCACACTCAAGAAGTTCGGCTGGCGAACGACGATGATCGTCGGAATTCTCGGCCATGCGGGGCGCTTCGCGGTGTACGCCTTTTTCCCGCAGCACGGGGAATTGATCATCCTCGTGCAAATCCTGCACGGCATCTGCTACGCGTTCTTCTTTGCCACCGTTTATATTTTCGTGGATGAATATTTTCCAAAAGACGTTCGCTCCAGCGCGCAGGGATTGTTCAACGTGATGATTCTCGGCGTGGGCGCGCTGGTGGCGAACACCGTTTGCCCGAAGCTCCTTCAGGAAACCTTTACGAACAAACTGACGGGCGTGACGGATTTTAGAGGCCTCTTCCTGGTGCCGCTCGCGTGCGCATCCGCCGCCGCCATCGCGCTGGCGCTCTTTTTTCATCCGCCCAAGCGCAAGACGGGTGAATCGCGCGACGCGGCAGCGGCGGTTCACTAAAAGGGATTCTGCGCCGGCTACTGCTTGAAGACTTCGGCGCCGGAAACGGTAAGGCCGGGGAAAACGGAAGACTTGAACCGTCTTCAACTCGGGATCCACGATCCAAAGCTCTTCGACCCCAGTGCGCGCGTAGATGTCGCGCTTCGCGCCGCGATCATATTTGGCGGTGCGAGGTGAAAGGATTTCCACCACGAAATCCGGCGCGCCATGCACGCCTTCTTCTTTGAGAATGCTTTTCCGATCGTTGGAAACAAACAACACATCGGGCTGATAAACGTTGAGGTCTGTCAGAAAGGTATCGAGCGGAGCAAAATAGATTTTGCCAATCGGCCGCTTCTCCAAATAGAGGAGGAAAATGCGCGCGAGATTCGTAAGAATCTCCTGATGAAACCAATTGGGCGGGGGCGACATGTGGAGATCGCCTTCGATGAGCTGATAATACGGCGGCCCATCGGGCAGTTCCCGGTAATCGTGCGCCGTCAGCGAGGCACTCTTGAGCATGCACGCACGCTACGCGTCGGGCCTTGGAGTGTCAACGCGACCAACTCCCCTTCACGCCTGCACAATTGCCAAGCGCCTTGTCGTACGCTTAAATTGCCAGCCCATGATTCGTTTAATTTCGGTCGTCGCCATCCTTTGTTGCGCGCTTAGTTTTGCGTGCGCCCAAAGTCCCGACGAACAGTACGTGCGCATTTATCAGCTTATCCAGGACGCGGATCGGTTAGGTGATTCCGGACAAGGGCGCGCGGCGGCGGCGAAGTACGTCGAGGCCCAGCAGGCGCTGAGTCGGTTTCGCGGCGTTTTTCCCGGTTGGAATGAGCGAGTGATCAACTACCGGCTCAATTACGTGGCCACGAAGCTGGCGCCGCTGACCTCGCAGATCGCCGCGCCCACCAAGCCGTCAGAAACAAACGCTCCTTCGGCGAGCATCACTCTCACGCCTGTGCCGCCGGTTCCGCCCCCCACGAATCTCGCGGCGGTGCCGATGCCCGCGATCCCGGCCCCTCCGATGTCCACGGAGTTCGACAATCAGATCAAAGCGTTGCAAGCGGAGATCGAACGGCTGCAGAACGAGACGCGCCATCTTTCGGCGAAACTCAAAGAGGCGCTGTCGGTGCAGCCTGCTGGCATCGACCCGCGCGAGATGGCGAAGGCAGAGGAGCGCGTTCGTTCGCTGCAAAAAGAAAATGAACTCTACAAGGTCCAACTGGCGCAGCGTCCAGCCGCGCCCGCTGTCTTGCCCGATCTTTCTTCGAAGATTGCCGAACAGACGGAGTTGATTGCGACCCTGCGCACCGAAAATGAAGTCTTGAAGAAGCAGGCCGGGGAGATGAATCAGAAGTACGACGCTCTCGCGGCGGTCGCAGCGCAGCCCAAACCCGATCCGCAGAAGGACGCCACGTTACAAAAACTTTCCACGGACAACACGACGTTACAGAAAGAAGTCGAACTGTGGAAACAAGTCGCGCGCAAAACGCCGCCGCCCGCCGAAGTCGTCAAAGTCATGCCGCCGGAAGCCCAGCGCGAATTGGAAGGTTTGCGCGCGCGTCTCCAGGTGTTCGAGGCGAAGCCTTTGCCGTTCACCGCGGAAGAATTGGCGTTGTTTTACAAACCGGAACCAGTGCTCGCCGGAGAAGTCGCAACCGCCGCGGCCAATATGGCGCCGATCGTGAACGTGGCGCATGCCGCGGAAGGGCCGCGTCGCAAAGCGACTCGCGGTGTTCCCACGGGCGCAGGTGCGTTGGTGCGCGCCGCGGAGCGGGCCTTTGCCACGCTGCACTACGCCGAGGCCGAGCAAAAGTACATGGAGGTCCTGCGGCAGGATGAGAAC
>DATHKK010000198.1:0-8549 GCA_035489355.1 Candidatus Limnocylindria bacterium | reverse complement strand
CGGGGCTGACGAAGTTCCCCTTCTCATCCCGTAGATACCATTCGGGATGCAGTTCCTGAAGCCGAGCGCCCCAACCGGTGTGATTGATAACGATGTCGATGAACACGCGACCGCCGCGCGCGTGCGTGGCGTAGGTCAACTCGCGAAACTGATCGATACCTGTGGTGCGTTGATCGAATTCGACCAGCGCGGGATCGATCGCCGTGAGATCCTGCGATGCGTAGGGCGAACCGAAACGGCCGAAGCGCGCGAACACTGTCGGCGTCGGATTCACGGGCAACAGGTGAAGGATGCGGCAACCGAGCGTGTCGATGATGAAGGGCAGTTCCTTGATCAGGTCGCGAAACTTTCCCGAAGAAGGAATAACGGTGTAGCCGCGCTTATCGAGGTCTGCGAGGCGCGCGTCCATTTCTGGATTCATCGTGCTCTGCGCGTGCTTCGTTTCGCCGAACATGCGAATGAACGCGCAATAAATCGTGTTGCCGGTGCGGTATTGATCGGGATGGATCGACACGCCGACATCGTCGCCGGCGGGCCAGTATTGGCGTCCGTCTGGATCGATCGCATATGCTTTGGCGCGAAAGAAACCGGGTTCAACCAGTGTCAGTTCACGCGTCCATTCGTTGCCGCAACGTTCCAACGGCAGATCGTGCCAGGCGGCATTGGCGAGCGGCGGACGGTGCGGATAGGACGCGATGATTTCCTGGCGCAGCGATTTGGCGCGTCCCAATGTCGTGCGCAGCAACACGCGCCAGCCCGCCGGCAACGGCGCGCCGTCTTCTGTGCGCAAGCTGAAATGGACGCGGTCCCCAACGAAACGCAACAAGCGTTCGCCGGTCGCGGGAGTCATGATGAGCCGTGCCATGCGGATTTGAGCCGCCACAAAAATTCACGACGGCTGACTCGAAAGCAATGCAGGAGTGAAAACTAACAGCGAAAACCTCCACAACATTTCCACTGACACAATGAATGACGCTGATAGCGTCAGCCCATGAAACGCATCGCACTCTTTTTGGCGCTCCTCGCCGTGGCTGCCCATTGCATCGCAGCCGACTTCAAGCGCACCGAGGATGTCGTGTACGGACGCAAGTTTGGCACCGCGCTCACGCTCGATGTCTTTCAGCCAGAGAAGCAGAATGGCGCGGGCATTATTTTCGTGGTCAGCGGCGGATTCTTCTCCAGCCACGAGGCGATTAATGCGGTTTTTTACAAACCGCTGCTGGACCGCGGCTACACGGTGTTCGCGGTGGTCCATGGTTCGCAGCCGCGGTTCATCATTCCAGAAATTATGGAAGACGTGCAGCGCGCGTCACGTTTCATCCATCTCAACGCGAAGCAGTGGGGCGTGGATGCGAACAAACTCGGCGTCACCGGCGGCAGTGCGGGCGGACATCTTTCGCTGATTCTCGGCACTCTGGGAAAACCAGGAAAGCCGGAGGCCAAAGATCCGGTCGATCGCGAAAGCAGCGCCGTGCAATCCGTGGCTTGTTTTTATCCGCCCACGGATTTCGCGAACTGGGGATCGGAAGGCGATGATGCCGTGGGTGTCGGCACGCTCATCAAATTCAAACCTGCGTTCGGCCCGCGCTCGGACACGGTGGAGGAACGCCTGGCGCTCAGCAAAGAAATTTCTCCGCTTGAGTTCGTTCACTCCAACATGCCGCCAATGCTGATCGTGCATGGCGATGCGGATAAGCTCGTGCCGATTTACCAGGCGGAGATTTTTAAAAAGCGCGCGCAGTCGGTTGGTTCGCTCGTCAAAGTGATCGTGAAGCCCGGCAAGGACCACGGCTGGGTCGGGATGGATCAAGATATGAAAGTCTTCGCGGATTGGTCCGACGAACATCTGCTGGGGAAGAAAGCCTCCGTGACAGAAGCGAAATAGTCTTACCGAAATTGCGGCGAAAGTCGACCCGGAGGAGGGTCACGGACACGCCACAGTTTTTGCTTCACCTGCGCCGGCATTCTCACAGGGCAGGCGAGGCGCCTGCCCTACTTTATTGAATGTTCCGTCTTAGAACTCCCTCGCCTGTTGTTTGTTGAATCGCGCTCCGAACGTTCGCACAGTGCCTGCGTCGAATTCTTATGAACAAACTGCGGGGCATTATTTTCGCCGTGTCGTTGGCCGCGAACGCCATCGCGGCTGATACCAAACCGAAAACGCCGGACGTCGCCATGGAAGTCTATGGCGGCTGGAGCGAGTGCCTCGTGTTGCGCGGCGGCGATTGCAAGGCGGTGGTCGTACCGGCGATCGGCGGACGGGTGCTGAATTATTCCATCAACGGCGAGAACATCCTCTTCGACAATCCAGCCGCGAACGGACGCACGCTGTTGAACTCGTCGAACTTTCAGGCCGGCGGCTATCAACTCGACGTCGGGCCGGAGTTGCGTGGCATTCCGAATCACCGCTGGCTCTGGCAGGGACCATGGAACTGGCGCGTGCCGCGACCCTTCGCCGTCCACACTTACAGCGAGCCGGAACATGCGCTGGGCGTGCAGCTCGAAAAGGACTTTGTCATCGATCCCGATTCTGGCGAACTCGGTCTCACGCAACGGCTGCGCAACATCGCGAGCAACGATGTTTCATTCTGCCTCTGGGACCGCACGCTCTGCAAAGGCGGCGGCTTCGCCCTGGTCCCCTTGAACAAGAAGAGCCGATTCAAAGCCGGCTGGGCCATGCGCCAGGGCAAAAAAGTTTCCGACTACCGCTACGAGGGCGACCTGCCGAGCGACGCCCGCGTGCGCATTATGGACGGCGTGCTCGTCGCCCACGCCAAAGCTTTGCCTGACGCGCCCGAATTGAAAGTGGGCGCTGATAGCGACGCGGGCTGGATCGCTTACGCGCGCGGCAAGGTTCTGTTCGTGAAATATTTTCCTGTGTTCGCGGATGCGGACTACAGCGACGGCGGCAACTCCGTGGAATTCTATTGCAACGATCGCGTGGCCGAACTCGAACCGATCAGCCCCGAGACGAAGCTGACGCCCGACGAAGTTTTTAACTTCCCGGAGAAATGGATCCTCATCGAGCTTCCCCATGAGATTACGACCTACGAAAAAGCGCGCGCGCTGGTGAAACAGATCCCGCGCTCTCCCTTCGCGCGATGAAGGAAATGCCGATTAGCTATTACGGAAATCTGGAGTAAACTCCGGGGTGCAGAAGCTTCTCGATAACTCAGTCCATCAACCGTCACCGGCGCCCACGCCCACATTCGTCAAAGGCCAGCTTTGGCAGTTGTTCGACACCGGGCGATTCATAAAGATCGGGCACGTCGGCCGGTTCCTGGTTCACCACCGAACGGTCGTTCCCTCGCTCAAGCGGTCGATCTCCCGCGAAACGCTCAGTTCCATTCAAGACCTGGTGCAGATCCTGACGGCGAATAAGGCCGTGCTGGTGCAGTCTTGAGAAATTCCGCACGGGCGCCCCGCTCGGAAACAAAACTTTTCGCTCCCGGATGCTTCGTGTTTAGTCGCGGCGCATGAGCAAGACAGCGTTATTGTTCGCGGGCCAGGGCGCGCAGATGGTCGGCATGGGCAAGGATCTCGCGGAAAATTTTCCCACGGCGCGAGCTTGGTTTGATCGCGCAAATGTGGCGCTGGGTTACGACCTCGCTTCCATCTGTTTCCACGGGCCTGACACCGAGCTGACCAAAACGGAAAACGCGCAGCCAGGAATTTTTCTGGTGAGCTGGATCGCGTTCGAGTTGCTCAAAGGGCGTGTGCCGGACCTGAAGTTCGAGGCGACGGCAGGATTGTCTCTCGGCGAATTCACTGCGCTAGCTGCCGCCGGCGTAATGACGTTCGAGGATTCGATTCGTGTCGTGCGCCAACGCGGGCAGTTCATGCAGGAAGCTTGTGAAACGACACGAGGCGGCATGGCCGCCATCATTGGACTCGACGAAACGGCGACGCGCGAGGTCTGCACGCAAGCTGGCGTGCAACTGGCGAACCTGAATTGCCCCGGTCAGATCGTGATCTCCGGTCCCGCCGACAAGATGAATGCCGCGTGCGAACTCGCCAAAGCCAAGGGCGCCAAACGCGCGCTGCCTCTCAACGTCGCCGGCGCCTACCATTCCGAACTGATGGCTGGCGCACAGCCGAAACTCCGCGACGCGCTGGCGAAAGTGCCGCTTGCAAATCCCATGGTGCCGATCATCTCCAACGTGACCGCGCAACCGCACACCACGTCGCCGGACATTCACCATCGCCTGGTGGAACAAGTCATTTCACCCGTGCGCTGGGAAGAATCGATGCGTTACCTGCTTGCGAATGGATTCACCCGCTTCATCGAGTTCGGCCCCGGTGCAGCTCTGAGTGGCTTCATGAAACGGATCGACAAGAGTGCGCAGGTGTTGAACATCGCGGACGTGGCTAGCCTCGATGCGACGGCGAAATCGCTGACGGCCTGAGCGCCAGCGTGAAGGATAATTGGGCACGCTGACTGCGGGACGAAAGAGAATAGAGAGTTAGAGTTCTGCCGATCTTCGGGACTTGACTCCATTGGTTTCTCGACCGGCGCTCGGCCGTCATCACGAAGCGGTTGAGCGGCGTTTGTGTCGGAACGAACTCGCCGGCAGGATGCCGGCGCTCCCAAGGCAATTGCGGTTCATGGCCGCGATGCCCGGCAGGCGATCGTAGGATTCTCCTTACCCTCGTTCCACCCGCCGCCGCCAGCCCCAGCCACTAGAAAAAAGAGGGAGCGCCCCAACGCTTTCGGCTAAGAAAAAACTGCGTGCTGGCCGTCTCGGCAGGTCCATGGTGCGTTGGGAAGGGGGCGCCCATCTGCCTGCATCGTCTTACGTTACGCGCGTCGCTGGCAAGCGGCGCGCATTGTCCGTTTGCGACAAAATATTGTCCGTTTGCGACAACTGAATCGTGGCGGTCGTGGTCGGCGCGCCGGACGGGAGCGTGATGTGGCGGGCCTGATATTCTCCCGGCGTGCAATCGAGGCGGCGGCGGAACTCACGATAAAAGCCCGAGAGATCGCGATAAGCCAGCATGGTGGAAACAACTTTCAGGCTGACCTGGCTCTGAAGCAGCGTCTCGGCGTCCGCCATGCGCCGCTGGGCCAGCCATTCGCCCGGCGCGCAGCCCATCTGTTTTTGGAAGCGCCGCTCCAAAGTGCGCCGCGTCAAACCCATCTCGCGCGCCAGGCGTCGCGCGCAATAATCCGTGCGCCGCGCCAGCTCGGCGAGTTGCTCCAGAGAGAGCGGTGGAGTAGAAGCGGTCCCGGTGAAAAAACAATTAGCCTTCACCTCCATTAATACGTTCGGGAGGGATCGTTTCTATCAAGAAATCGAAACTATTTTTTCCTTGCCGAACTGTTCCGTGGGAACGAACACGCGACTTCGATCCATGAGGAAACACATCTGTGTTCTTTAGGTGAACGGGTTGTGAAGAATTCGGACTTGCGTTTGAGAACTAGGGCGGCGGTAATCCCGACGCGCACACCACAACCCCATTCTGGATGAAGATTTTCCTCCGTCTCCTGCTCGCATTCATTCTGCTGCTTGGCCTGCTGTGCGTGAGCGCGGGACGAGCCGCGGTGTTGCCGCCCGAATAATTAGTTCCACCGCCAGAGCCTTCGGTGCCGCCGCTGATCGCGGACAATCTGGTGCAGCAAGTCGCGACCTTGGACTTGCTCACACTCACTGCTTTGACGCCTGAGGAACGAGACACCGCGCAGCAGCAACTCGACGAGCCGGTGAATGTAGAACTCGTTTTCAAACAGCAAATCACTCAGAACCAGCTCAACACGTTTGCGGCCCTCGGTGGTGAAGTTACTTACATCTTTCGCGCGGTTTCGTACGGATGGAATGGTCGCGTGCCGCTCACTCGCGTCCCGGATTTGCCGCAAGCCTTGGGCGCCACTTTGGTTTTGGTCGATGAACCGCTCGCCGCGGTGCTTCACATGGATGCGGCCACTCGCACCGGACGGGTGCGGCCAATGTGGGCCGCGGGTTTCGCCGGTTCGGTGGCGGGATATTCAGGCAACTCCACCATCACGATTGCGATCGTGGACAGCGGCGTGGACGAATCCCATCTCGATCTCAACGGACGGCCCGTGTATTGGACGAACCATACGACCGGTCCTGGTGGTCAAAAGAGTTTCGGGTGCGGGGACGTTGTCGCTCGCCACCGCGGTGAACACCATTCCGGTGGCAGGCACGAACATAATTATTCGCGGCGGCACGAATGGGGTGAAGGTTTCCTTGGCGGCGTTGCTCGCCAACGACACGGACGCCGACAGCGATATCCTCAGCATCTCGGCCGTTAGCAGCGCGAGCACCAACGGCGGCACGGAACATTGCTTGGCCCCAGCGCGGACGTTGCCCTGCCCCCATTTTCGGGGATTCGCCTGATGGCCGTCATCGCGGAGGCGAATTAGCGTTTCGCTGTCGTTCTTCGCGCGGCCTGTTCACACGGGCCGAGGGGCACGAAGAAAAAGACAACGCGGCAGGTTTCTGAGGGGTTGCCTGCTGCGAATTAAAACGCCGGATGGACGCCCGTCCACCGGCGTTTTCTTTCTGGGCGATAACCTTCGTCCAACTGCCGCTCGCCCAAGCCGTACCATTTAGTTGAAAGTAGGTCAGGCGTCTCGCCTGACCCGAACGCCAAAACGCGCAATACGGAATTCTGGCTTTTCCGCACACAGCACCAGTGTCGAACGTGGATCATCGGCACACCCTTGCAGGGCAGGCGAGACGCCTGCCCTACCTTCCATTGAATCGTTCCGGCTAAGCTCTCCGCATTTTTATCTCTGTTCGCCGCTGAGCCGTTTACGCCATCCTTCGCGCCGACCCGCAGTGACTGTACAAACGTGGTTGGAACATTTTGGTGTCGCGGTCTCCGCGATCTCGGGCGTGCTCGCGGCGCGCGGCAAACGCGTGGACCTTTTCGGCGTGCTGGTGCTCGCGCTCGTCACAGCCTTCGGCGGCGGCACCGTGCGTGACGTGCTCGTTGGTGATTTGCCGGTCGTCTGGATTCGCCAGCCGGCTTTCCTTCTGAACGCCACGGCCATCGCCCTAATTACTTTCTTCGCGCGCCGCATCCGCGAACTCCCGCGCAGCGTCCTCCTCGTCGCCGATGCTTTCGCTCTCGCGCTCTTCACGATTGTGGGCACGCGCACAGGTGTCGCGCTGGACTTTGCACCGCCCGTCGCCGTGTTGCTGGGCGTGATCACCGGAGTCGCCGGTGGCATCGTGCGGGACGTGCTCACGGGCGAAGTACCGCTGGTATTTCAGCCGCAGATCTATCTTTACGCCACCGCGGCGCTGACTGGCGCGACCGCCTTCGTCACACTGCTGCATTGGTGGCCAAATCAGGCGGCGCTCACGGTCATCTGCACCGTCCTGATTCTTGGAATGCGTCTCGCGGGCATCCGCTTGAAACTGTCGCTGCCAGTCCTGGACTCCGAGGAAATGAAAAGATGAAACGGACTTTGAATTCAATCGGGGCGTCACTTGCGCTCGCTCTCTCAACCCAGGCCGAACTGCGCGTGCCGGCCTTCACTGCGTACTTGGATCCCGATGTGAGTGGCGCGCGCGTGTCACAAACTTCCGGCATCACCGGTTGGAAAAATCCCAACTTGAAGGTGCTTTGGTTCGGCGAAATCAAAACGCCGGGCGAACTCGAGGCGGCGCTGGCCTTGCGGCTGCCATCGAATGCCGTGAGCAAACTCCGCCTGACCGTCGCCGGCCAATCTCATGATGCCGAAGTGAAAGGCGCGGGAACGAATCTCGTCGTGGCGCGCTTCGGTTCTTTCACCGTCAAGGACACCGGCTATCAGCGCTTTACGCTGGAATCGTTGAATGAACCTGGAAACCCGTTCGGCGATCTCGGCGCGCTAGTGCTCGATGGTGCGGCCACGACGGTTGCGCATTTTAATCTCAAGCCGCGGCGCAACGCGGCTTCCGTTCACTTGAACTATCCGGTGCCGCGCGGCGCGAACGTTGCTGCCTTCTACTGCGAAGTCACCGGCCTCGAAGATCCCGTCGCGACTTACTACGAAGCGACCGGCTGGCATCGCGGATATTTTGGCATGCAGGTGAACAGCGCGACCGAGCGCCGCATCATCTTCAGTGTCTGGGACAGCGGCGGCGAAGCGGTGGAACGCAAAAAGGTCGGAGACGAAAATCGCGTCACGCTGATCGCAAAAGGCGAAGGTGTTTACTCCGGCGACTTCGGCAACGAAGGCACGGGAGGCCACAGCCACTTGAAATACAATTGGCGTACGGGCGAGAAACAGCGCTTCGTTGTGACCGCGCAGCCGACCAACCAGACCTTCACGATTTATTCCGGCTACTGGTTTTACCCGGACAAGAAAGAGTGGATGCTCATCTCATCCTGGCGCGCGCCGAAGGACGGTAGCTGGATGCGTGGCCTGTATTCCTTCAGCGAAAATTTTGGCGGCAACAACGGTCATCTACGTCGCAAAGCTCTTTGTGGCAATCAATGGATTCGTACGGATCGCGGCGAATGGATCGAACTGACGACCGCAAGCTTCAGCCATGATGCCACGGGGAAAAGTGATCGGCTGGATCGTTTTATGG
>DATHKK010000197.1:0-2081 GCA_035489355.1 Candidatus Limnocylindria bacterium | reverse complement strand
CGAACAACGCAAACTGTGTCATCAATTGGGGTCCCGGAAACATCAACCTCGATCCGCAGTTCACCAACGGACAATACCTGCGGGCCACTTCACCCTGCATCGATGCGGGCACCAACGCGCTCCTGCTCACGTCCTCGAACTGGATCGCTCGCATCACCAACGATTACGCGGGCACGCCTCGTCCACTCGATGGCAATGGCACCAGTGGAGCGGCCTTTGACATCGGCGCTTACGAATACTTTTTCAACTCGGCTGATTCCAACGGCGACGGAATTCCGGATGGCTGGAGTTGGCAATATCGGCTCGACCCAACCGCCCCGAACGTCGCCACGAGCAACCCCGACGGCGATCTGCACACGACATTCGAGGAATGGGTGGCGGACACCGACCCGACGAACGCGCTTTCCTACTTTCGCGTTGCCGCTGTTTCCGACCGCACATCAGTCACCGTCCATTTTATCAGTTCGTCGAACCGGCAATACACGCTCTCCGGCGCGACGAATCTCGTGGGCCAGGGGGCCGGCACCAGTTGGCTGGATGTGCCGGGCCAGGAGGGTGTTCCCGGCAACGGCAGTTACCGCGTGCTCACGGATACCAATGCTCCCGGGCTTCAACAATTCTATCGCGTGCGAGTGCGAGTGCCTTGATCGCTGCCGGACGACCTGTCGCTGGCTTAACGTACACTTCGAGCCGATTTCATCCCTTGCTGCGCCGGGGGATAATTCGGATCAACCTTCAACGCGGCGGCGAACTGCCGTTCGGCTTCCTGGAACTGGCCCGCTTGCAGCAGCGCATTGCCATAGGCCGCGCGCAGGCTGCGGTGGCCGGGGAGGCGTTTGATGACCTCGGCAAATTCGGCGGCGGCCTCGCGGTGCTGGCCCACCTGGCTCAACAGGTTCGCGAGGTTGAAGTGCAGCATCCAGTCACCGGGCCGCGCCCGAATCGCTGTCGCGTAAGTGGCGATGGCGACGTCGATGCGCTCGCCGCTCACGCTGCCCATCTTTTCCTGAATCTCCGCATTCGCGGCCGCCTGCCGCAGCGCGTGATCGACTTGATCCAGGAAAGGCGGGTTGGCCGTGAGCCGCGCGATCGCGACTTTCATGTTTCCTTCGTCAAGTGAGGTATAGGCAAGGCGGCGTGCGCACTCGTCACGCGCGAGGCGCGGTGGCGTGGGCGGCGGCAACTTGAGCGTTCCAGCGACTTCCGGCAGCAGCCACGACGCGATCTGATGATCGCCGTCGAAGGTCAGGTGAACGTGTTCGTGAAAGATGCGCGCGCCAGGAATTCCGTTCTCCGCCAGCCGACTCGCCGTGAAATTTTTCTCGATGTCGATGAATCGCATCTTCGATCCGTCGCTGGCCGCGACAGCACGAATGGCGTCATTGAGTCGGATGTCGGTGCGGAACTGGATCGCGTCCCAGTCGCGCGCCAGGGCGTAATGACGCCGCGCATCCGCCGGCTTTCCCGCGGCTTCGTAGCAACGCGCCATGCGAAAGAGCAGTTCGCCAAAATGATCGTCGAGGCGCGCGGCACTTTCGTAATTCGTCAAGGCCAAGAGAGGCTCCCGGCGCGCTTCCGCTTCCTTGCCGGCGGCGAAGGCTTGTTCCCACTGCTTCTGCTGCTCAGGCGTCAGATCACGCCGGTGCAAAGATCCGAGTGGCGGGAAATCGCGCAAGTTAGTGCCGACGGAACAAACGATCGACTTCGCTCCCGCGGACGACGCGAACTGGCAGATGTCGCGCAAGTTTGCCGTGCAATTCTTGTAAACCGTGTTGCGTATGGGATCATCGAACGCGATCCGTTGCCGGCGAAAAAAATCCATGTCCTGATCGGGCACCGGGCGTTTCTTGAACGCACGTGCCAGCAATGATTCCCCGAGTTGCGCCAGTTTGGTGCGTTTAAGCGTATGTTGCAGTCGCAGCCAATGCACATTGGCCGAGAGTTGAAATTCTTCCGGTGACGGCGCGTGCAAACCAATCATCTCGTTATTGCCCATGTAGATGATGAACAAGTCCGGGGACAACTCTGCGCACTCGGCGGCGATTTGCCGGACGGCGTGCGAGTCGATGCCGCGCATGGCC
>DATHKK010000196.1:0-4133 GCA_035489355.1 Candidatus Limnocylindria bacterium | reverse complement strand
TGGGCGAACATGTTTCGGCGAACACCCCGCGCGTGTTGCCGGCGTTTCCTGCGAATCAACCAACGAATCGACTTGGCCTCGCGAGATGGTTGTTGCAGCCAGATCATCCGCTGATGGCGCGTGTCACCGTGAACCGTTTTTGGCAGATGATGTTTGGGCAGGGCCTGGTCGAGACGAGCGATAATTTCGGTTCGCAGGGCGCACAGCCGAGTCATCCGGAGTTGCTCGATTGGCTGGCGCGGGAGTTTGCGGACAGCGGCTGGGACGTGAAGCGCTTTCTGAAAATGCTCGCGCTGTCGGCGACTTACCGCCAGTCCTCGCAGACGACGCCTGCAATGCTGGCGCGTGATCCCAGCAATGAATTGTTCGCGCGCGGACCGGCGCGGAAACTGACGGCGGAGATGTTGCGCGACCAGGCGCTGGCGACGAGCGGCTTGCTGGTTGATAAGATCGGCGGTCCCAGTGTGAAGCCGTATCAACCGGATGGCCTTTGGGAAATCGCGATGGGCAAGCCGCGCTACGATCAAGGCCGCGGTGACGATTTGCACCGGCGCAGTCTCTACACTTACTGGAAGAGGACGGTCCCGCCGCCGTCGATGATGACCTTCGATGCGGCTGATCGCAGCTACTGCACGGTGCGCCGCCAAAGCACGAGCACGCCACTCCAGGCGCTGGCGTTGCTCAATGATGTGCAACTCGTCGAAGCCGCCCGCCACATCAGCCAGCGCATGCTCACGGAAGGAGGCACGACGACGCGGAAACGAGTGGCGTGGATGTTCCGGGCCGTCACCGACCGCCGTGCGACGGCGAAGGAAATCGATGTGCTGGAGAAATTGTTTGAGGAGCAGCACGCGCTGTTCGCCGAAGACATCAGCGCTGCGGAAAAATTGTTGAAAGTCGGCGAAGCGAAGAATGATGCAACGCTCAGTCCTGTGGAGTTGGCGGCGGGAACGGTGCTGGCCCAAGCACTCCTGAGCCATCACGAAGTCGTGATGCGGCGCTAGCCTGAATTGCTCACAGAGCCGCGCTCCGGCACACACGCGGAAAAGAAAAGAGCGAAACCACCGGGTCTCGCTCTCGAAAGTCTGTTTGGTGCAACCTACGCTGCCTTGGCCTGCTGGTCTTTTTTCCACGTACGCTTCGGCGCCTTAGTCACGAGGCCCTTTTTGATGGCGCTGGCAGTGACACGGATGTAGCGGACCTCGCCATTGATGATCGCCTTGACGCGCTGGAGATTCGGGAAAAAACGGCGTTTGGTGGTCGCCGTCACGTGCGTGCCGATGCCGCCCTTTTTCTTCGCTTTACCACTGCGCCAAATGTGGCGGCCCTTGATGGGGCCTGTCCCGGTCAATTCACAAATTCGAGCCATAAACAATCCTGTCTTGCAATTAAGGAGCGGAGAAAATAGCAGCGGCCATCCTTGTTGCAAGCGGTTATTTCGTCTCAGTGGCCTTCGGCAATTCCTTAATCTGGATGTTCCGGAACGAAACGGTGCCGTGATCGCCTTGCAGGAAAATTGGCCCGGGCTGGTCCACTTTGTTGTCGATCTCGCTGCCCGTCGCGATCTTGCATTCCACGTTGTCGTGAATCTTCACGCCGTTCTGAATGACCGTGATCCTGTTTCCAACGATCGTCGCTTCGACGGTTTGCCACTCGTTGGCCGGTTTGGAAACGAACTGGTCCGGGGCCTTGAAGTTGTAAATGGCGCCGTTGCCGCCCTTCGCGGGTTTGCCTGTAGCGTAGTCGCCGAGAATTTGCAACTCGTGCCGTCCGCGCAAATAGAAGCCGCTGTTGGAATTGTCCGGCACCATGTATTCGTAGCGCACAGTGAAGTTCCAGAACTTGTCGTCCGTGACAAGATCGGTCCCGTGCTCGCCGGGCTTCACGATATTTTTCAACACACCGTTGTCGATGGTCCAACTGTTGTGTCCGTCCTTGCGGCGAAGGTGCCAGCCCGCGGTATCCTTGCCGTTAAAGAGCGGCTTGAAACCATCTTCAGCCGAAAGAGCAGTGCCGGTGATCAACACCATCGTGGTGAGAAGAGCGAGTGTGTGTTTCATAAGCTTGTGAGTTGATTACTTCGTCTGTGGCGTGGCGTCTCCCGCCTCCAGACCCAGCGCCCACTTGAGGCCACCCAGGATGTGTTTCTGGTAGCGCTTGTTCTCCCACACGCTCTCGTTATGGCCCAATGACGTGTAGAAAACTTTGCCCGTTCCGAAATCCTTGCACCACGCGATCGGGAAATAGCCCATCTCCTTTTTCTTGTTCGGATGTTTGTCGAGCGCCAGCAACTCGTGGACCTGGGTACGGTCAAAATTCTTGATGAGGTAAATCTCCTCTTGCTCGATGCAAAACGATTCTGCCAGATCTTTGGTGGCTGGGTGCTTCGTGTCCTGCACCAGGCACTCGACTCCGACTTGCGCTCCGTGTCCGTTGAATTCGCCGCCGAGCATTTCGATGTAAGGACGAAAGCCGTGGAAGGTATCGCTGCCCGAGTGCATGGCGACGAAGCCGTGGCCGTCGCGCACCCAATCGATGAAACCCTGCTTGTCGGGAAGTGGCAGATTGCCGGTGGTGTTCGCGAAAATGACGCCATCGTAGTTCTTCAAATTGTCGGGGCTGAGCTTGGCGAGACTTTCCTTCAACTCCACTTCGTATTTGGCCTGCGCGGCTTTGACCTGATCCTGATTGGCGTTCCATTTTTCGAGATCGGCCTGGTACTTTGTTTCAGCGGTCGCGAACTTCGCGAGGTCCGCTTTGTATTTGGTCTTCGCGTTCTCATCCGCGTCAGGCGCTAGATCTTTCACCTTCTGCGGCGGGTTCGGCTTCTGCGGCACTTTGGTTTCCGGCTGCCGCGCGTAATCGACGACCGTGAACGCCCCGCTGTCCTTGCCCAGTTGCGCAATGATTTTCTCCGCTGTCGGAATCGAGCTGTGCCGGAATTCGGTCGTTACGCTGACCAACAAGATCTTTTTCGGCGCTGCATCCGCCCTCAAAATGAGTCCGCAAAAAATGAGAACGAGAGTGAGCCTGACGAAAAGTGGTTTGAGTTTCATGGTTGCTTCTGTGTCCAGACGGTTGCGAGAGGAACAAATTCAAAGCCGGGCGAGGAGCGCAGCGTAAACATCGTGCTCCCACGCCACTTGCCCCGCACGTTAGAGTGATTCACTTCCGAATGATGCGTTTCTGCCGTGGGCCAGGTTGCCTTCCCCTCACCCCAACCCTCTCCCTCTGGGAGAGGGTTGGGGTGAGGGGAACAGGCACGTCCGACGTGCCGAAACGGAAATGACTATTGGCAATCACTCTGACCGCCGCAAACTTCGCGCTTTGGATTTTCGAAGGGATTCGCGTAAGTTCCGCGGGTCAAAATGAACAGGCCGGTCAAAATCATTCTCTACATTGTTTTCATCACCATGGCCGTGGGCTTTGGGATCGCGGCGAAAAATCAGGTTCGCCTGGCCGCCGCCAGCGAAAAGCAGCGCCAGAAAAATCTCGATGAAGCCGTCGCCATCGAGAGCGAGACGAACGCCAGGGCCATTGAAATTACGAACGCGCCTTCGAGTGAAAACACTAACACTGCCGCCGCGGAGAGCACGAATTTGCCTGCGGCCGAGGCCACCAACATCGTCCCGCGAAAAGCCGCGCCGCCGGTGAGCGGTCCACAGCGCTCGTATTCCAAAATGATTTCCTACACGCTGCTTTGCGCCGTGGGCTTCGTGGGTTTTGCGTTTCTGCTCGCGCGCGACGTTTCACTCCTGCTGGCGCACAAGGCCGAGCAAGCCCTCTTCAGCGATGACGGCGCGCCCGTCGATCCCGAGTACGAGCAAGCGGAGGAGCTTTGGAAGGACGGCAAATATCTCGAAGCGCTGAACGGGATGCGCGAATACCTGAACAAACATCCGCGCGAACAATACGTCGCCCTGCGCATCGCCGAAATTTACGAGCAGAACCTGAACAACCCGATCGCCGCCGCGCTGGAGTACGAAGAGCTATTGAAGAAAAATTTGCCGGCGGAACGCTGGGGCTGGGCCGCGATTCATCTCGCAAACATCTACTCTGGCAAATTGAACCAGCCGGACAAAGCCGTCGCTTTGCTCCATCGCATTGATTCCGAATACGGCCACACCAGCGCC
>DATHKK010000195.1:0-13493 GCA_035489355.1 Candidatus Limnocylindria bacterium | reverse complement strand
GTCGATTTGTCCGTGAACAGTCCGCTGGCGCAACTCACGGCGGGAGAACTTTTCGGCGAGATGACTTGCCGCACGTTTCAGCCGCGCTCGGCCACGGTGCAGGCGAGCGAAGAGTGCGTGATGGTCGAGTTCCTCCGCGTGATTCTCGACATGCTCATGGGTTCGCGTGAGGTGGATGCTGTCACAAAGGCCTCGACGAAAGTGAAAGTCGGGACGTTCAAAGGCACGACGTTCAAGGTGGAGTTGGACAAAAAATATCGCGAGCGGTCCTTGAACAATCACTTACGGAGCGTGCCGCTCTTCGCGTCCGTCGATGAGACTTTTCTCGCGCTGCTGAATCAAAAAGTTGAACTGGTCACGTTTGGCAAAAGCCAGGTCATCTGCAAACAAGGCGATCCGGCGGATGCTTTTTATCTCATTCGTTCCGGCATGGTGAAGGTCGCGAACGCCATGCCCGGCGGCGACATGGTGCGCACGTACCTTGGACGCGGCGATTATTTCGGCGAGATCGGTTTGCTCTTCAATCAGCCACGCGGCGCCACCTGCACCGCGCTCGACACGGTTTCGTTGGTGAAGATCGGGCGCGAAGACTTCGATCAAATGCTCACGAACTTTCCCAAGGTGAAGGCCATGCTCACCGAGGTCGCCGAGGCGCGCATCAAGTCGAGTCAGAAAAAAGCGCTGCCGCGCGGATTGAACCTGGATGAGTTTTTGAATCAGGGCTTGTTCGAAGCGCAGAACCTCCTCGTGATCGATCTCGATCGTTGCACGCGTTGCGACTTGTGCGTTCGCGCCTGCGCCGAAGCTCATGATGGCGTGACGCGTCTGCTGCGTGACGGTTTGCGCTACGATAAGTATCTCGTGGCCACGACGTGCCGGACTTGCCGCGATCCGCTTTGCATGACGCAGTGCCCGGTCGGTTCGATTCGTCGCAAGGACAACCTGGAAATCATTATCGAGGACTGGTGCATCGGTTGCAGCAAGTGCGCGGAGTTGTGTCCATTTGGAAACATCAACATGCACCCGGTGGAGTTCATGGAAGAAGTGAAGCTGGCGCAAGCCGCTCCGGTGGCGGGTGAAACTCCCAAACCGGTGGCCGCGCCGAAGAAAAGTTTCAAGGCCGCCACGTGCGATCTTTGCACGGACCTGTCGATGCCCAGTTGCGTGTACGCCTGTCCGCACGATGCGGCGAAGCGCGTGGACCCGACGGAGTATTTCACGCGGCAGTTCATTTCTGGCTCGCGCGGGGAACCAATCAAGTTCGACCGGCGCACGACGCACGACGCGGAGCCGTTGAACTCCGGACGCAAGAAATGATCATCAATCGACAGCACTGGGTATGGGCGGCGTTTGTTATCGTGGCGAGCGTGGTGGCAACCCTGTTTTACGTCGGAGAGTTTTATCCAGAGCGTTTGCCCTTGACCGCACGCTTGCCCGCGAGTTTGCACCGCGACGTGCGCGAAACCGGACGCAGCGTCGGCGGCACTCCGCTCGGTTTGATTTACGGCAGCATCGCCGCCGCGATTTTTGTTTTCGCCGCGCTGCTCGGCCTGCGCCGCAAACGTCCCACCCTCAAAGTCGGCCGGCTGCAAGTTTGGCTCAAAGGCCACATTTGGCTGACGATCCTGACCATTCCGCTCGTGCTGCTGCACTGCGGCTTCTCCAGCGGTTCACCGATGACGCGATGGTTCCTCGCCATCTATGGCATCGTGATGTTGAGCGGGTTCTACGGACTCGCGTTGCAACATTTCCTGCCGCGACTGATGAAGGAACGCGTGCCGCTCGAAACGATCTTCGAGCAAATCCCTCACCTGAGAAGCCAAATGCGCGAGTCCGCGCTGGAGTTGCGCAAGAGCTTGGAACCAGCGCCTGCACCCGCGCCCGTTCCGATAACGACGACGGCCGCACCCGCGACATCGCTGGCGACCGCGGGCATCCCCGCCGTTGCTGAACCGCTGACCAGCACAGCCGCGACATCAGTCACGGAAGTTTTGCCCGATCCTTCGATCCCGGTTTTCCGCGAGTTCATGGATGAGGCCGCGCTGCCTTACCTTTCCGCACATCGCGGCGAAAAACTCTTGCTCGGCTCTCAACGCGTCTCCGACGATCAATTTCGCCTCCTCAAGATCAGCGTTGGTAATGACTGGCAGGCAAGGCTCGAACAACTGCAGGCGTGGTGCGACGAACGGCGCCAACTCGATCTGCAAACGAAGCTGCAACACTGGCTGCACGGCTGGCTGCTGGTTCACATTCCTTTCTCGGTGCTGCTGCTGGTGTTTACAACGTGGCATGTGATCGCGGCGTTGTTCTTCTATTGATCCGACGCTCAAGGCAATGCGCGTCCTGATACTTTTCTACAAGACTATCTTTGCGACAGCGATCGCCGCCTCCATCAACTTCGGCACCTCACCATCGCTTCCAGCTACAATTTCCTGGTCTGTTATTTTGCCTCATCGCGATACGGCTTTCGCTGTTGGAAAAGCTCAAGCCGCTGTGTTTCATCACTGCGCTCTGTTTTGTTTAAAACAGTCGAAGACAGCACCTGCTTCTGATACTTGACAGCTTCCTCGAAATCCCCTGCTTCGGCATTCGCGGCCGCCAGCGTTCCGATATGATTCGGATTCTTCCATTCCGCTAATTCGCACGCCCTTTTCGCAATGGCTATTGCGCGAACCCCGTTGCGAACCGAGGCATCTGGAGAGGTCGCGAGAAGCCAAGCCAACTCGTTGTGCGCATCAGCATTGTTTGGATCAACACGAATGGCTTCACTATAGTCCGCTCTAGCCTTAGTCCATTCTTCTTTCCTGCTGAAGACGTGCCCCCGGTCGCAATAAAACGTTCCGTTGTGCGGTTCCAACCGGATGGCTTCGTTCAAATCGGCAATTGCTTTGTCCAAAGCGCCTTTGTCGCTGAATGCAACCGAGCGGTTGTAGTAGGAATCGACGTTCGTTGGATCAATCTGGATGGCTCTCGTAAAGTCGCGGATTGCGCTGTCCAACTCGCCCCTCTCTTGGCCAATACACCCCCGATTGTAATAGGCAACCAGATTTGTAGGATTGATCCGAATGGCTTCATCGTAATCTTTCATCGCCTTCACAAATTCACCCTTGCGGTCGTAAGCGGTGCCGCGGTCGCAATAGAAGCTGTCGTCTCGTGAATCAATTTTAATAGCTTCGGTCAAGTCACTCACCGCTCTCTCGTAAGCGCCGGTAGCAAGATAAGCGTATCCCCTCATGCTGTACAAGGTGGCGGACGCCGTGCGGCTACGAACCATGATTTTCTTTGGGATGAGTCGAAGCGCCTCGGTGATGTCCGTGATAGCTCTCTCGAATTCACGCTGTTCAAAATGCGAGATACCCAGGAAGAAATGAGCCAATCCATTGTTCGGGTCGACCCGAGTCGCCTTTTTGAAGTCCGCGATGGCTTTGTCCGGCTCGCTTTGGAGCGAATGGCAAATACCGCGGCGAATGTAGGCCATGGCATCGTTTGGGGTGATTCGGATGATCTCCGTCAAATTGCTAATCGCCGTGGTAAAGTCGCCCTTGGTCCAATTGGTGATTTCCAACCCAAACAAGCCGTCGACTCCTAGCAGCGCAGTTCTTTCAGGGATCTTCCAATCTGAGCTTGTGAGACGGAAAGCATTGGACATTTCTAGCTTGGCGACGTGCCGAAAGGCCTCTTTAGCCTGCCCGTCTGGAACACACGCCACGAAGGCAAAGACGAGTGAAAGCGGGGAATGTCTAAACAATGTGGATCTGAGCGTCATCATCTTAGCAACTGAACTGTGGGAGATGGTCGTAAAGATAAGACCAAGCCTGCGCGACCACTTCCCGGTTTCGAGCGAATGCTAGTGTGCATGAGGAATACAAGAACGCAATCTGTGGGAAGGATTGCGAAAACCAAAACCTCTGCAAAGTAGAAGTAGTATTTCGCTCGTGCGTTACGTCCCCTTGGATTTTCGAGCGACACCTCAAGGTTTGTGAGAATTGTAGCTTTCTTCAAACTCTCCAAAGCCAAGGGAAAAGGGAGCTAAAGGATGGTGGTAGGTGATGGATTCGAACCATCGAAGGCGTAAGCCAGCAGATTTACAGTCTGCCCCCGTTGGCCACTTGGGTAACCTACCGTCGCCAAAAAAGAGGGCGCAATATGCGGAAGGGTCCTGACGTTGTCAACGAATGGACTCTGCCGCCTGCTCCATCTCCTTTCCCGGCAAGATCACGGTCTCGTTCAGCGGTGAAACCGATGTATCCGTACGGCGGCGGATTCCAAAGAGCAGCCAGATGATGCACTCAAGAAATGTCCAAACACGGAGCCTGTCCAGAATCGGGTTCAGAAAATCAGTCAGGACACAATAGTGACTGCTCTTCGGATCGGTATGATGGTGGGCATGATGGCGCGGTGTTTGCACCAATCGGCAGCGTTGGAGCCATCGCACCAACCTTCCATTCTCTTGCGGAGTTCGGTGCGCCCACTTGTGGATCTGATTTGCATTCGCACCGAGAAAGGCAAAAACCAAGACGTGCCAACTCATGTGTCCGGACAACCAGGCAACTATCGCAATGAGGGCGCAAAGACACGCCAGATCCCATGAACTCTGCCACCAACTGTTCCGGGTGAAATGGCGCGGATTATGGTGGTGAAGGATATTTGGCTTGGTAACCAGACGTCCAATGATTGGAAAATCTTCTCGGCCGTAGGCGTCCTCGAGCCAGTGAAAAAATCCCGATACGAAGTCAGCAACGAGAACGCACGCCACCAGTTCAAAGGCAATTTTCAAGATCACGACCGCGACGTTAAGCGGACGACGATGCGAGAAGTTAATTGATAGCTTTGCGCGGGCGATGCACAGGCTCAATCGCAACTCAGGTCAGAATCGGAGCGCGACTGCCTGCTCCGGTAACACCTGCACCAAAATTTTTCCGGCAGGAGACAGCAATTTGCGCCAAACTGCGGCAATCGTAATCGGGGGGAAATCATGGAGAGTGAGAAGTTTCACTCCGTCCGGCGGCGGTCCGGGCATGGCAAACGAGAGCCCGATTCCAAACCCTTCACGCACGTAGGACGCAACCAGTTCCAGCGAACTCACTTCGATTGTGGGTGACCAATCCACGCGCCGCCGCTTCAACTCCTTTTGAAAGACACGGCACAGCGGTTCGCCTGGAGGCAGCGCAATCAATGGTTCGCCAGCGCAATCACCAAGTGTCTCTGCGCTCGGCAGCCGGCCTGATATTGGAAATAAGAGCTGTGGGTGGAGCTTTGCCAGGATCACTTTGCGGAAGCCGGCGGGCGGCCGCAGTTCGAGGGACGTGATGGCGATGTCTATCTCATCGTCATCAATTGCCTGGAGCAGTTCATGCGGATAGCCTTCCCGCAAAACAACGCGCAACTTTGGAACTTTCTTCCGCACGGCGCTCAACGTTTTCGGGAGATAATCTCGCAGGATTATTTGGGACGCCCCGATCCGAATCCGTGCTTCGCTCTCACCTCGAATTCGAGCGGCCATCTCACTGGTGCCGGAGAAGAACGGTTCGATGAAGCCAAAGAGATTCTTTCCCGCGTCGGTCAATTGAAAAGGCCGGCGGCGAAAAAGGGTCGAGCCAAGGGATTTCTCCAACTGGATGAGTTGCACGCTAATCGCCGGTTGTTGAATGCCGTAGGGCATCTTCCGCACGGCTTCGGCGATGCCGCCATGCTGAGCGACGTAATAAAAAAGTTCCAGATGGTGAATATTCATGCCGCGCTCGGAATGTTGTAGTCTGAAACGTTCCATTCGTCACGCGCCGCGACCGGTCGCCGATGCTCCTTTGAGTCTTGGCGTGAGGCGTTTCTCGTCCTACCTTCCGCCACATGTTCGACAGCCTGACTAACAAGCTACAAAAGGTTTTCAAGGACCTGCGCGGGCTTGGGAAAATTTCCGAGAGCAACATCGGTGAGTCCTTGCGCGAGGTGCGCATGGCCCTCTTGGAAGCGGACGTGAACTTCAAAGTTGCGCGCGACTTCATCGAGCGCGTGAAAGAAAAATCGCTCGGCGAGGAAGTGATTCAGAGCGTTCAGCCGGGGCAACAGATCGTCAAAATCATTTACGACGAACTGGTGGGTCTGCTCGGGTCCGAAAATGCCTCGCTCGATCTCAGCGGCAGTCCCGCGAGCATTCTCATGTGCGGCCTGCACGGCTCCGGCAAAACAACGTCCAGCGGAAAGCTCGCGCGCTTGCTGAACAAACAGGGACGCGCGCCGTTGCTCGTGGCGGCGGACGTGTATCGACCGGCCGCGATGGATCAACTCGCCACGCTAGGCCAGCAGGTGGACGTGCCGGTGTTCGTGATGAAGGGCGAGACCGACGTAATCAAGATCGCGCGCGAAGCGATTGCCTTCGCGGCGGCGAACAATCGCGCGACGTTGATTTTTGACACCGCAGGCCGTTTGCAGATCGACGAGCCGCTGGTGCAGGAACTGGTTCGGCTGCGTGACTTCGTGAAGCCGCAGGAAATTCTCCTCGTGCTCGACGCCGCCACGGGTCAGGAGGCGGTCAACGTCGCCACTCATTTCGACCAGGCGCTTCAGATCACCGGCAGCATTCTCACCCGACTCGATGGCGATGCGCGCGGCGGCGCAGCGTTGAGCATGAAGTCTGTTACGGGCAAACCGATCAAGTTCGTGGGCGTGGGCGAAAAGCCGGAGGACTTCGAACCATTTCATCCCGAGCGCATGGCATCGCGCATTCTTGGCATGGGCGACGTCGTGAGTCTCGTCGAGCGCGCTGCCGAAGCGGTGGACATGGACGAGGCAAAGAAGTTCGAGGAGAAGATGCGCAAGGGGCAGTTCACGCTGGAAGATTTTCTGGAACAGATGCGCGCGATGAAAAAGCTCGGTTCGCTGCAAAGCATCGTCAGCATGTTACCCGGCGGAGATCAGATTAAGCCGGACGAACTTGATCAGCAACAGAAGGAGTTCAAGCGCATGGAAGGAATCATTTGCGCGATGACGCCGCAGGAACGCCGCAATCCGAACTTGCTCAATGCCAAACGCCGCTTGCGCATCGCCGCCGGCAGCGGCGTGAAAGTCGCGGAGGTCAACACGCTCATGAACAAGTTCGGGCAAATGCAGCAGATGATGAAGAAGTTCGGCAAGATGCAGAAGATGATGGGCAAGATGGGTGGGAAGATGCCGGGCATGCGGTGAGTGATTGGCACAACGACTTTGACAAGGTTCCACGAATTTCAAATGTGAATCGGGCTGAATGAAGGCCCGTCGAACCGTCCTGTGCTTTCCATTGCTGCCATATCGAGTCGAGATCCTCTGACGCTGGTGATCTTCCCTCTTTGCCTTTTGTTTGTTCGCAACGCCAACGCCGCCGAGATCGCGCCCGATTTCTCACGCGAAGTGCGACCCTTGCTGGAACAGCATTGCCTCAAATGTCACGGGCCGGAAAAGCAGAAGGGCGGGCTGCGGCTCGATACGAAAGAAGGCGCGTTCACACCGGCTGATTCCGGCGAAAAGGCCATCGTGCCGGGCCACGCTAACGAAAGCCGTCTCATCAAACTCGTGTCATCGAAAGATGACGATGAGCGCATGCCGACCAAAGGCGAGCCGCTGTCCGTCGCCCAGATCGATCTGCTGAAGCGCTGGATTGAGGCGGGCGCGAAATGGCCGGAGATAACCGCATCGACTGGTGTGGTGGCGCGTTCGGAAATGATCGTGACGGATGAGGATCGCAAGCATTGGTCTTTTCTTCCGCTCAGGAGTCCGTCAAAACCCGCGGTCGAAAACGCGAGCGCCGTGCGCACGCCCGGGGATCGTTTCATTCTCGCCGCGCTGGAGGAGAAAAAACTGAGACTGTCTCCCAACGCCAGCGCGCAGAAAATTGTTCGCCGAATTTATTTCGATCTCATCGGCTTGCCGCCCACGCC
The DNA here is from genome assembly GCA_035489355.1 of Candidatus Limnocylindria bacterium. GTDB lineage: Bacteria > Verrucomicrobiota > Verrucomicrobiia > Limisphaerales > SIBH01 > JANNGC01. Next base: position 5,583 of record DATHKK010000195.1, on the reverse strand, counting down.
GGCGCAAGTCGAGTCATTCGTCAAAGTCTCGGCGGTTAATTCACCCTCCGCCGTGGAATCACTCGTCGATGAATTGCTCGCCGGCCCGCATTACGGCGAGCGCTGGGCGCGCCATTGGCTCGACGTGGTGCGCTACGCGGACAGCAACGGCTCGGAAGGCGATGCCGACCGACCCACCGCATATCACTATCGGGACTTCGTCATCCGCGCCTTCAACGAGGACATGCCGTTCGACACGTTCGCGCGCTGGCAACTCGCCGGCGACGAACTGGAACCCGACAACCCGCGAGCCATCGCCGCGACAGGCTTCATCGTGGCCGGCACCCACGCCGCGCTCCCGCTCAACCTGATGGAGGAAGAGCGAACCCGCGAGCGCTTCAACGAACTCGATGACATGATCGCGACGACCGGCTCCGCGATGCTTGGCCTCACGCTCGCCTGCGCCCGCTGTCACGACCACAAGTATGATCCAGTGCCGCGACGCGATTACTATCGGATTCAAAGCGCGTTCAACGGCGGCGACCGCGCGGAAGTGCCACTCGCGCCGATCGAGGAAGTCCGGCATTATCGCGAGGCGGAAGCGAAATGGAAGACGGAGTTCGACGCGGCGAAGAAGCGGTTGGACGACTGGGAGAAGGAGGCGAGAAAACGGCACGAGACAGCGGCGCGACACATAAAAATCGGCGCCTTGAAAATCAGCGATGAGGAGAAAGCGCTCCTGAAAAATAATCGAGAGACGAAGGAGGCCAAAGAACTGGCGAGGAAGTTCTCCAAGGAACTGAAAGTGGAGGATAAGGAACTCCGACCGTTCTTCTCCGACGAAGAGCGCGCCGAATGGGATTCTCGCGAGAAGGCATTCAAGGGCGCGGAGGCCCGCAAACCGAATCCGCTGCCCGCTGCGTATGGTTTCGCCGACTACGGCGCCAAACCGCGCGAAACCTTCTTGCTGGCCCGAGGCGATTTCCGGGCAAAGAGCGAGCCGGTGGAGTTGGGATTCCTCACTGCGCTCACCAAAGGCAAGACACCCACGGACTATTGGACCGCCGCGCGCGCCGACAGCCGCCGGGCCGATTCCACCCAACAGCGACGCGCGATGGCGGAGTGGATGACTGATACCGAGCACGGCGCGGGCACGCTCGTCGCGCGGGTGATCGTGAACCGCGTCTGGCAGCACCATTTCGGGCAAGGACTCGTTCGCACCGTCAATGACTTCGGCGCGCGCTGTGACCCGCCCACGCACCCGGAATTGTTGGAATGGTTGACGAGCGAGTTCGTAAAGAGCGGCTGGAAGTTGAAACCGCTGCATCGGCTCATCATGACCAGTTCAGTCTATCTCCAGGACACCACGTTCGATGCTGCGAAAGCGAAAGTGGATCCAGACAATCGCCTTCTCTGGCGGCGGCGTCCGCAGCGGATTGAGTCCGAGATTCTGCGCGACTCGATGCTCGCCGTGAGCGGCACGCTGAATTCGCAGATGTTCGGCCCCGCTTTCAAGGCACCCGTCGCTCCCGAGGCCATCCAGGCCCGCAACATGAAGGACCCGTATCCCAAGGACCTGAAAGACACTCCCGCCACGCGCCGGCGCAGCGTTTACGTGTTCCACAAACGCGTGGTGCAACAGCCGCTCATGCAGGCGTTCGACGGACCGGATGCGCAAGCCAGTTGCGGCCGCCGCGAAAACACCACTGTCGCTCCGCAGGCGCTGGCGCTGTTGAACGACAAGTTTGTCCGCGCGCGTGCACTGGACTTCGCGCAAAGAGTGGAGAAAGAGGCGGGCACGGAACCCAAGGCGCAAGTTCGTCTCGCCTGGCGCTGGGCGCTCGGACGCGAACCATTAACGGATGAACTGGACTCGGCGACAACCTTTCTCAACGCCCAGCTTCAGCAACGCTCGACACGCGATCCGGACAAACCGAAAAACGATGCGCAGAACCTCGCGCTCGCAGATTTGTGTCAGGCGATCTTCGCCATGAACGAATTCATTTACGTGGATTGAACCCACGGACGCGACTGTGCGGCCATCGCGGCAATGTCACCGATACCGCGCAGGATCAATCCAAAGGATCAACGATCTGCACGCCGGCCGGCTCAAAATGCCGTTTGTTGTGGGTCGGGAGCGTGTGGCCGTGGAAGAGCGCCGTTCCTGGAGGGAAAGCGCATGCACGGCGATTTCTGTCGGCGGTTCGGCAAGAGCGCGTAAGAAATCTTCGGCTGCACCCGACCGTCCTGCCAAAAATGTCATTGGAGAAAACGGAGGGTTGCTGGTTGCGGCTAAGCTTTCCCAGTAGCTGGCAAGATCGCGAACGCCAGCGGGCAATTTCCCCAACAAACCTGCGAGCCATTCGTCAACAGCCGGGGCAGTCTCAAGCCACTGCTCCAAATCATCGCAATCCCAGGCGCAGACATCGCGCCACTTTCCCTCCGTTCGTTTGTCATCCCGCTATTTGCTTTTCCCTTCCCATTTGCGAGGCGTGACAAAAACAAAAGTCGTTCCGGCCATCGTTAGATTATCGGAACTGGCAGTGCGTTTTGTGTAGTCGCCTTGAGCCTTTGCCGTCGGGTCTTGATCCACTCCCATTTCCCAAACACTTGATCCAGTCGGAACCCATGCATTGTGCTCAGTCGTCTGCAAAACCCGTCCCATCCGCGTCGCTGAACACCTTCGTCGGCGGGAAACTGAACCAACGTCGGCTTTTCGATGGTCCCGTGGATAAGGCGACGAACGAGTGCAGGAAGTTTTTGACGGGCTTGCAGCGCGTCTGCCCAAACACGCAGGTCACTGGCCTTGGTCATGTGTTGTAGCTCATGTCAGCTCGATGAAATCTTACCGAACCTTACGGCCTTACCGCGAATGTGGTGCATGTTTCAACTCCGGCGCTCTTTGCTCAGGCGGTCACGCACCAGAATTGGATACACGAACTCGGCCTGACTGGCGATTCGACTTGTTGATTCATTGAGCTATCGCGGTACACACCTGCACTCGACAGCGCAAGGCAGTTGTCAGAGAGTTCACATACGCTTAGAAGATTGCTATGAACCATCATTGCGGACGCTACGAGAAGTTCACAAACCGCCGCGACTTTTTGAAGAAGGCCGGCGCGGGCTTCGGCGTCCTGGCGTTGGCGGACCTGTTGCAGGGCAATGGTCTGCTGGCCGCTGACATGGCGCATTCTCTCAATTCCGAACAGTCGCCGATGGCGCCGCGTCCGCCGCATTTTCCGGCGAAGGCCAAGTCGATTATCTGGTTGTTCATGGAAGGCGCGCCGAGTTCGGTGGACTTGTTCGATCCGAAGCCGGAACTCACGAAGCGCGACGGGCAGCGCATCGACATCGACGTGTTCAACGGGAACCCGGGGCCGTTGATGAAGTCGCCGTTCAGCTTTAAGCAGTATGGCCAGTCGGGTGCGTGGGTTTGCGAGAAGTATCCGAACGTGGCGAAGCACGTGGACGATTTCGCGTTCATCAAGTCGCTCCACAGCGAATCGAACGATCATGTACCGGCGCTTTACCAGATCAACACGGGTATTCCACGACCTGGTTTTCCGAGCGCGGGCGCGTGGATCACTTACGGGCTGGGAAGCGAAAGCCAGAATCTTCCCGGCTACGTCGTGCTCGGCAATAATCAAGGCGTGAAGGGCGGGCCGCTCAACTGGAGCGCTGGATTTCTGCCGACTAGTTATCAGGGCACGCTCTTCCGTTCTTCAGGCGCGCCGATTCTCAATCTCACCCGGCCCGAAGACGTGACGCGTGATGATCAGCGGGCGCAACTTGATTTTCTCAAGAAGGTCAATACTGACCACCTCAAGCAGCACGAAGGCGAACCGGACTTGCTCGCGCGCATTCAAAGCTTCGAACTGGCGTATCGGATGCAAGCGGAGGCGAGCGACTTGACAGATTTTTCAACCGAGTCGAAGGAGACGCTTGAGCTTTACGGCATGGACAAGGACGCGTCGAAGAACATCGGCACGAAATGTTTGATGGCGCGGCGGCTGATCGAGCGCGGCGTGCGTTTCGTCCAGGTTTACAGCGATGGCGAATGGGATGCTCACAGCGACCTCAAAGGCAACCACTCGCAGCATTGCGCCTCCACCGACATGCCGATTCACGGCTTGCTCACCGATTTGAAACGCCGCGGCCTGATGGACAGCACGCTGGTGATTTGGGGTGGTGAGTTTGGCCGTATGCCCGTCTCGCAGGGCAATGGCGGGCGCGATCACAACCCGAATGGATTCATGGCGTGGATGGCCGGCGCGGGCATCAAGGGCGGCGTGAGCTATGGCGAGACGGATGAGATTGGCTACAAGTCCGTGGTGGACCGGGTGAGCGTCCATGACCTTCACGCGACGATGCTTCACCTGCTCGGCATGGATCACAAACGGCTGACTCACTTCCACAATGGGCGGCGTTATCGACTGACAGACGTGGCGGGCGAGGTCATCCAAAAGATTCTCGCTTGATTGCGCGGATGGTGAGGTGCCACCGGGGATTGGTTAGCGGTGAGACGGCGCGGGTTCCTCGAAGCGCACTACAATTTCACCCGGCTTGGCGTACCCGAGATTGGCGCGCGCCAGGCGTTCGATCGTTTTGGGATTGCTGCGGGCCGCCTCGAACGCCGTGCGCAACAAACGTTCTCGTTCCTGTTCGGTATTGATTTTCGTTTCCAGCTTCAGCAGGTCCTGCCGCATGCGTTCGTTCTTGTTGATCAGCGGCAGGTACCAGATCGCGACACAAGCGATTCCGAGGACGAACAGACAGAAGATGGTGAGCTTGGTAAGCTTGTCCCAGATGCCGAGATTCACATGCACGCTCGGAGTAAATCACAGAAGGCCCCACAAAGTGAAGTGAGATTTGATCGACCGAAGATCTGGCGATAGGAATGCGTCTCAGTTTTCAAACAGGCGCTGCAATGAATTGGTGGGCAATCGCGGAGCGATTGAACGTGAATAGCCTCGGATGAAATCCGGGGCTATTCACGTTTTGGGCCCTCCGGGGCCGGCGTTTTTCGGCGCTCAATAAACGAGATCCGGCATCGGTGGGATTTGTCCTACTTCTTCACCTGCGTGTGCATCCAGAGAATCCAGTCGCCTTCGCTCGGCGTCGGGAACTGCGCGGTAGTGTCAGTGATCACCGCGACGGCGGCGCTGTTCTCGCCGGTGCGCGGGTTGAACCACTTCACTTCGGGGGACGGTGGCAGCGAGGCGAGAAGAATTTCCACGGTGCGTTCTTCCGGCACGTAAACGATCGTCACATCTTTTTTCTCGGAGCGCGCGGCGGCGATGTATTTGCGCGCGGATTGATTGCCCGGGTTGTTCACCACGGCGCCGGGCAGCGGACGTAGTTGATTGAACTCAATCGACGTAAAGAAGTTCACCAGATGGACTACCTCTTGCGCGCCGGGCAGCAACACCGCCTTCTGCCAGGGCAAAGGGGTTCCCGTTCCCGGATGATCTGTCGGCGGTTTCGTGCCGTCGTCCCAGCCCCACACACCATGACCGCCGTAGGTCACGCCTGCCGTGGGCGCGTTGAGGAGCGACCAATACAGCGTGCGCCGAACCAGATCCGCAGTGAGCGGTTGCTTCGATT
>DATHKK010000194.1:0-3526 GCA_035489355.1 Candidatus Limnocylindria bacterium | reverse complement strand
CGAACTCAACTGTTCGAGACATTTCCCGATGCGTTCGTGGTTGGTGATGGCCATAAGCTATTTGTGGTTGAACTCGGACTCCCACTGATTGAGGAGCGCGATGATTTTATCGAATTCCGGCGGCTCGCCGAAGAACATCTGTTGCATCCGCGTGTAGTCGTCCCGCAGCGCTTTCACGCGGTCCTCGGGCGGCGTGATGTGCAATGTTCCTTTTGCCGCTTCGCTATAGCGCGCCCAACTTGTTCTGAAGAACAGGCTCTTGTGCTGGGCGACTCGTGCGAGCAGTTCCGGCTTCGCGATGGCGGTCGTCGCCACTCCTTTGCGAATCAACTCGTGAAAGTCGGCGTAATGACGCGAGAACCGGTCCGGCATCGGTTTGTTCGCTGGGCGATGAAATTCGGCGTGCAGGATGGTGGCCTTTTCCCAGAAGGTTCGCTCTGCCGACAGCACTTTCACTTCGGCACTCGGCTCGCGAAAGCCCTTTGGGAATTCTTCCGCCACATAGGAAGTGATGGTCTTTGTTTCGCTGGGCCAGTGGTCTGCCCGCGCTCCCATTTCGATTTTCACCACGCGCCGGATGTATCCGGTCGCGTCGGGCGTAAAGCTGGACGGATAATCAAACATCAAGGTCTGTTGGTCCGGGTCTTCATCGTCCGCGCGAAGCGACCACTTCTCATTGGTCTGCACCTTTCCCTTGATGGCCTGATTCAAGGCGGGTTGAAGTACGGAACTGATCTTTTGCTGGCAGGCGATCTTGAGCGCCTCAATACGACGTTGCTTCTCCTTGTTGCTTCCGCCCGCCTCCGGCTCATTGCGCCTCCAAAACCGAGCCAGGTTCGGTCAATCGAAACATCAATGTCCTCCGAGAAGCGCTCGATGATCTTGAACACCTTTGAGAGCGACGTGCCGCCTTTGAAGATGAGATGCTCGCCGATGTCCGGCAGCCGGAACAATTCTTTCAACGTCCAGCAAACCCAGAAGTCCTTCTCGACGATGACTGCATCAAAACCCGTCTGCTGCGTGGTGCGCTGAAACACTTCGGCGCGCTCGCGGGGCGAAAGTTGGAGAACAGAATCCATCTTATGTTTGAGTGATCTGTTGAGCGAGCGGACGCATCCAGGCGGGCAGCTTGGGCGTGAGCGCCACCAAATCTTTTTTCGTCCGGGCGTCCAGGTCTTTCTTCAGTTTTGAAATGTGCTTCGGCATGTCCGGGCTGCCATGGAGGTAACGCAATGCCTGAATCACCAATCCTGCCCGCGTGCCCGAGCCCAAAAGATTCCGGGGCGCGGCACGGCGAAACACGAGCACCAACTTCCCCAGCGCTACGCGGCGCGGCACGCCGTCCGTCAGGATGATGACTTTGGCTGGCACTTGATCTGACAACCCGAGCGCATTCGCGGCGTAAGCTCCGGTGAACTGCCACTGTGCGTGGCTGCCGTCCATGAGCGCTCGCACCGTCGCCATGATGTCCGGTGCGGTCTGGCCGATGATCGGATTCGAGCGCGGCAAATCGTAAAGCCCCCGGCGAATCCGCCGAATCTTCCCCGCCTTGACCAACCGATGCAATGCGACTCCCACCGCCGACCGGTGGCCCAGGTCCAAAAACTGGTTCGGCGAAAACACGCTACCCGCTCCGCTTCCGCGAATGCGGTTAATGATGCTTTTATCAATGGTTTGCACGGCTTTTAGTCGCCAATTGTTGTAATAAAAACTGGCTAGTTTTTGTTACAGGAATTCCGGCCTTCTCACAAGCCTGTTTGTTGACACGGTTCTTTGTCGCCCGCGAGCCTTGGTGTTCATGGCGCTTTCTTCGCCTTCTTTTTTGCCGCAGGTGCGGGAGTTGCGGGGTCGTTCATGCACGAAGGGCGGTTCACGATGACCACATCGAACAATCCACTGAGTCCTTTCAGGCCGCGTTTCAATTCCGCTTGTTCCTCGGTCCGTGCGCCGTCGTCCCAAATTGCCGCGATGACCGCGCGATAAGGCGAATCCTTGCGGAGATACAAAGTCAGATCGGCGGCGATTTCTTCGGTCAAATCCTTCACGCTCTTTCCGCGATACCAAAACTTCACTTCCACAACGAGTTCCAGTCCCAAGATGCAAAGGTCGGCACGCGGTTGGTAAGTTCCCGTTGGCGGCAAATACTGTTCTTCCTCCAGAGCTGGAATCAGCGGTTTCAAAACAGCGTAGAGCATGCTTTGAAAGTGGTATTCGTTTTCGATGTGCCATCGGCGCGGTTGTGCGCCTTGCTTGGCGGTTCTCGGTTTATCCTCCCACGTCCACCGTTGGAACGCCGTCGGCACGCGATGCAACACCGTCGCCACATCTGTCAACGTGAGGGCGGCAATGTCGAAATCCATTGCCCGCCGGACAGCCCAATCTATCGCGGCCAAACGCAACCCCGCCTCGAAGCCATCCGTCACGCTTGAAGCCTCGTTGAGTGCGGCCTTCAGGACGTCGCTGACGGACTTTTCCGCTGGAGCGCTCCATCCGCGCCGATGCAATGCCGCTGCAAGCCAAATTGGTTCGCAGCCACGGTTGCCGGTTATTTTTGTGGCGGCAATTCGGCTTCCCAAAATATCGAGTAGTCCTCGTCGCCAGCCTCCACCCTGAACCAGACCATCTGCGTCCTTCCAAACTCCGGCAGACCACTGCTCGAAACGCTGGCGAATCTCACTTCCCAAACCACTCTCCGCACCGGCAACGACACCGGCAAAATTAAGCGGGTCAGCCACAACGCCGCACGGTTCGCCTCCTGTGGCAAAGTTTGGCCTTCCGATGGACCATTCCAATTGGGCCACGAACTCCGCAGCAAAACGGTTTTTCAACGCCTCGACGCCACACGCGAATCCCAGCACCGCGACGTTTCGCGAATTTCGCTCCGCCCCCTTCGCCGCTGCGGCCCGTGTAGCGGCTTCCTCCAACAGCGCCAGCAGGTCGTCTCCCCGGAGCAGCCATCCCAGAAAAGCGGCCACGAGCGGGTTTTGCTTCGCATCGGTTACGGCGGTGTTGAACAGAACCGCACGCGCGTCGGTGATCAGCATCAGGTTCTCCGTTTTCATAGAAACCACCTCAGCCGGTTGAGTCGTCCATGAACGGAATCCACGCTGAAATGGGGCAACGCTCCGAGTCGGCCAAGCAAACGGGCGATGAGTTGCGAATAGCCGATTGTCACCGGCATCCCAGCCATGTCGAAGCTTTTCCAGGAATGGCACGCGAAGGTATAGACCTGCTCCGTCAGATACTTCATGTCAGTGAACGTCGAGGACCGATGAAGATGGAGCAGCACAGGATACGGCAGCCCGTCGGTTGGTTTCTTGACCTCTCTCGATCCGGTCAGCGAAAGAATCGCATTGGATTTGTTGAGCGTCAGGTAAGTCCCACGCATTGGTGCAAATTCGCCCTTCATCACGTCCACCCCTCTCGCCATTCCTGCGGCGAAAGATTTCGCCCCTGGATTGTCGCTATCGAACAGAACCGTGTCGTGGTCTTGGGCGACGTGGAGGAAGGCAAAATCAACATGATA
>DATHKK010000193.1:0-2449 GCA_035489355.1 Candidatus Limnocylindria bacterium | reverse complement strand
ACTCTGGGCTACTTGGGCAACGGTGTTCCTGTCTATTTCCGCCGCCATTTCCTGGTGCCGGATACCAACGGCGTAGTGCTGACCCTGTTCGATGTCGTGGAAGATGGCGCGGTCTATTACATCAATGGTCAGGAAGTTTTTCGCCACCGGGTAAATGCCGGGGCGGTCACGTTCACCACCGTCGCTGTCGGAGCGACCGAAAATACAGGGCCGGAAGGACCGTTCAGTATCCCCGCGACCAATCTGGTCGCCGGAGATAACGTCATTGCCGCCGTTGTAATTCAGTCCACCCTCGCCGGCAGCACGGACATTGAATTTGCGGCGGAGTTGCACGCCATTGTTAGCTCCGTCCCCAGCGGACCTCCTGTCATCGCGGCTCAGCCGCAAGGGCAATCCGTGGCCGAGGGAGCGACGGTGACTTTTTCTGTGACGGCCAGTGGTGCTCAACCATTGTCTTATCAATGGCGGCTCAATGGTGGCGATATCACGGGAGCCAACAGCTCGAGCTACACGATTAACGGCGTTGCGCCGGCACAAGCCGGCACCTACACCGTCGTGGTCGCGAATTCCGTGGATTCCGTGACCAGTGCGAACGCGGTTCTGAATGTTTCTCCGGATGTGACTGCGCCCGTGTATATCTCTGCGATTGGAAGCCCAAACCTGACAAACATCACGCTGACCATCACGGATAACTTTGGTCTGAATCAGGCGAGCGTGGAAGACATCAGCCACTACAGCGTGCATCTGACGGCCGGCGGCGGAAACCTAACCATCGTCTCCGCGACGCTCGTGAACAACAGCAACATCCTGCTCACGACCAGCGAACGAACGCAGAGCCAGAGCTACACGGTGGATATCAACAACATTATCGATCGCGCCCAAACTCCGAATGCGGTCGCTCCGCTGTCGCGTCCCCTGCTCGCCGGAATCGTGGTTCTCGCGCCGGATGCCGTGACGTTGTGGCGTTTCGAAACCTCCAGCAATAACCTGGACGGGATCGGTTGGCAGGCGCCCGCGTTCAACGATGCGTCATGGACGACCGGGCTGGCGGGTTTCACCACGCCGACCGATGAGTTCTCCACCAATGGTTTTGAACTGCGGACTACGAATATGATCGCCCCCGATTCCAGCGGGCCGATCACGACGTACTATCGCGTCCCCTTCAACTTCCCGGGCGCAGTGGCGAATGCACGTCTGCACATCATTGGCGTTATCGACGACGGCTTGGTAGCTTATATCAATGGCGTCGAAGCGGGCCGGTTGCGCGTGACGAACAATCCGGTGTCTTTTACGAATCTGGCCAGTGCCAACAGCCCGGAAGCTACCGGCAACATTCATTTGCCTCTGGACGATGTGCTGCTCAACACGTCCGCGCTGGTAACGGGCAATAATCTCCTCGCCATCGAGTTGCACCAGAGTAGCGCGACGAGTTCCGACGCGGTTCTTTCCGTGCAGCTCGCGGCCGAGATTGAACAATTCGGGACGAGCCCGACTGGCCCGACGCTGCGCGTCAGCCTCGGCGGCGGTTCCGTGACAATCACCTGGACCGGTGGCGGTACCCTACAACGTTCATTGGACCTCAACAGCCCGAGCAATTGGCAGACAATTCCCGGCGCCATTAGCGGGTTCCAAACGAATGTCAGTGCGACGAACCAAATGTTCTTCCGGGTGACGGTGCCGTAGCGCCAAACGCTCTCAATCGAAACACGAAAGGCTCCCGGCAACGGGAGCCTTTTTCGTTTCGTAAGCTTCGCGCGGCTTGTGCTCGCGGCCGGGTTCACTACAATTCGCGCCGTGAATACCAAACGCCTTCTCAGCCTCGTTGTCGTTCTCAGCATTTTTCCCGCATTCGCAGGCCACGCGGCGGAGACCAAGCCCACCCTCAAATTAGTCGCCGAAGGTTTCGTGCAGCCGACGGCGCTCGAACCGATCGACAACGGGCGCGCGCTCATCGCCGATCAACTTGGCCAGATTCATCTGCTGAACAAAGGCGAAAAGCTTCACGACAAACTCGTCCTGGATCTCGGGTCCAAACTCGCCACCTACAACACGAACTCGTTTGATGAACGCGGTCTCGTCGGCCTGGCCATTCATCCGAAGTTCAGTGGCAACCGAAAGTTCTACGCCTTTTTCAGCGCGCCGCTGCGCGAAAGCGCGCCAACTAATTTTAGCCACACGGCGCGGCTCTCGGAGTTCACGCTAGGCCGGGACGATACGGCCGGTGGCGAACGCATCATTCTCGAAATCGACATGCCCTACTTCAACCATCACAGCGGGCGCATGGCTTTCGGCCCGGATGGTTTTCTCTACGTGTCGGTCGGCGATGGCGGCAATGGGAACGACGTGGATGCGCCCGCGAAAAACGGAAATCAGATCCGCGGCAAAGCGCCGGAAGGCAATGGCCAGAGCAAGAATACGTTGATGGGCAAGGTGCTGCGCCTCGATGTGG
>DATHKK010000192.1:0-2873 GCA_035489355.1 Candidatus Limnocylindria bacterium | reverse complement strand
GCTGCTATCGTTGGCCTTACCCGAAAAGGCCGGTGAGAGAGCGCGCGGCTCGCGGCGGTTTGTCCTGCTGATAGGAGTCTTTGGCGCTGCGTTGTTGTATGGGGACGGCATTATTACCCCGGCGGTGTCGATCCTGAGCGCCGTGGAAGGTTTGAAAGTTGCGACGCCAAAGTTCGAACCTTACGTGATTCCCATTACCGTCGTACTCATCATCGGCCTGTTTCTCCTGCAGCGCAGCGGCACCGGCAGCGTTGGGTATGTGTTTGGTCCGGTTACTTTCATCTGGTTCATCGCCATCACGCTGTTGGGTGTGCGCGGAATTCTCCAGGACCCGAGCGTTTTCAGTGCGATTAACCCCCTCTATGGGATCAATTTCCTTCTCCACGCTGGGCACTCGGGCTTCATCGTCCTCGGCGCTGTGGTGCTGGCGATCACGGGTGGTGAGGCGCTCTACGCCGACATGGGACACTTTGGACGAAGACCCATTCGTCTCGCCTGGTACACGATTGTTTGCCCGGCGCTCGTTATTAATTATTTTGGACAGGGCGCGTGGTTGCTCAGCCATCCGTCCGCGAGAGAGAATCCGTTCTACAATCTGGCTCCTTCCTGGGCGCTTTATCCCATGGTAGTCATCGCGACCAGCGCAGCTATCATCGCATCCCAGGCACTCATTTCCGGTGCATTCTCGATTACGATGCAGGCGATTCAACTTGGCTACTCACCGCGCATGAAGATCGATCACACGTCTTCGCAAACGCGCGGTCAGATTTATATGCCGCAATTGAACTGGGCATTGATGCTGGCATGCATTGGTCTCGTCCTAGGCTTCCGCTCCTCCAGCAACCTGGCCGCCGCGTACGGTGTGGCGGTGACCTTCACCATGCTCATTACCACGGTTCTGTTGTACTTCGCGGCGCTCCGCTTGTGGCATTGGAAGCGATGGCAAGCCGGGCTGCTCTGCGGTTTTTTCTTTGTTATCGAAGCGATCTTATGCACTGCCAATCTGCTGAAAATCGCACACGGCGGATGGTTCCCGCTCGTGGTCGCTGCGTTTGTGTTCACGCTTATGACCACTTGGAAAACGGGCCGGCGTGTGCTGGGCGATCGATTACGCAATAGCTTTATCCCGCTGAAATTGTTTCTCGATGATGTGGAGCGCACCGCGCCCATTCGCGTGCCGGGCACCGCCGTGTTTCTTTCCAGTAACGCCGACGCTACGCCACTCGCTCTGCTGCACAACCTAAAGCACAATCGCGTGCTGCATCAGACGGTAATCTTCCTGACCATCCAAACCGAAGATGCGCCGCACGTCGAACGCGAGGATCGCATCCGTCTCGAGAAACTCCGCGAAGGCTTTCATCGCATTGTGGCCCGCTACGGTTTCATGGAAGATCCGAACGTGCCGGAAGTTCTCGAGCAATGCCGCCCGCTCGGATTGGAATTGGATTGGATGAACACCACATTCTTTCTCAGCCGCGAGACGATCATCCCCTCGAAAGCGCCCGGCATGATGCTTTGGCGCGAACGCCTCTTCGCCTTCATGTCGCGCAACGCCCAGCGGCCCACGGACTTTTTCCGCATCCCGGCGAATCGCGTCGTGGAACTGGGCATGCAGGTGGAGATGTAACGAACGCGTGAGGTGGCGGCCGGCATCCTCGTGCCCGTGAGGGCCGGCTTCCAACGGCCCGGAATAAGCACCGAACGCCGCAGGGAAGCCGCGAATACATCCACGCCTTCAAATGCTTGTCGTTACCCACATCTTGCCCGCGTGATTTGGTCGCATCGTGGCGCAATGAAGTGATGGTAGCCGCGGGATTCATCCCACGGTAGACACAGGCCACGGATCGCGTCGCGGAGCGACGCATGAACGTGCGCGGAATTTTCAGCCGTCGCTCCGCGACGAACGAACGGTGGGCGTGCCGAACCGTGGCTTGAAAGACATGGCTACATCAACAGTCGCCCCGCCGGGCTGGAAGCCTCGGCTCACCGACCAGCACGGATGCTTGCCGCCACCGCCATCGATGTTAAACATCGCCGCGTGCTCTTGCTCCTCGATATCGGAAACACGCACACGCACGTGGCCGTGGCGGAACAGGATCGGATTCTACGCCCAATCAATTTGCCCACGCCAGCGTGGCAGGAAGGTCGAATGCTGGCGCTGCTGTCGCGCCACGTGGGCCGGAAATCTCTTCTCGGCATCGCCCTGTGCAGCGTAGTTCCAGCAGCCACGCAGTTCGCGCGGCGGGATTTGAAACGCGCGTGGAACCTGAAACCGTTCGAGCTGACTCACGCGACGGTACGCGGCATCGGCATCGATTATCCCAATTCCAAGACCATCGGGCCGGATCGGCTGGCCAATGCGGCGGCAGCGCGGCAGCAATTCGGCGCTCCGGTGGTCGTGGTCGATTTTGGCACCGCCGTGACATTCGATGTCGTGAATCGCCAAGGCAATTACGTCGGCGGTATTATCGTGCCCGGCCTCGCTGCGATGACGAGTTACCTCCATGAAAAAACCGCGTTGTTGCCTGAAATTAAGATTCGCGAAGTCTCCGGCGTAATCGGCCAGAGCACCGAGCACGCAATGCTGATTGGGGCCGTGCATGGCTACCGCGGTTTGGTTCGCGAACTTGTGCAGAAGTTGAAGAGCGAATTGAAGGCGCATCGTTTGCCGGTGGTTGCGACCGGCGGCTATGCCAAATTGATGGCCAAGAAGCTGCCGGAAATCACTTCCGTTGATCCGTTGCTCACCTTGAAAGGGCTCCGCCTCACCTGGGAATTGAATCAAGCCGATCCGCAACTCGCGTCCAACTCTCGACTCTCGACTCGCAACTCCGGGCGCGGCAATCTCCGCGGCCAATGAATCGGATTGACGC
>DATHKK010000191.1:0-2261 GCA_035489355.1 Candidatus Limnocylindria bacterium | reverse complement strand
GACGCGCCAGAAAGTTCAGGCGAGATTCCATTTCCTGCGGCAACAGATCGAGAAACCGGATGGCCAGCCCAACTGGAGCCTGTCCGACTTCATTGCGCCCAAGTCCACGGGACTGCCGGATCACATTGGTGCGTTTGCGGTGACGAGCGGCATCGGTTTGGACGAGTTGGTGAAAGCGTTCAAGGCGGACAACGACGATTACAATGCCATTATGGCCGAAGCGCTGGCCGATCGTCTGGCGGAAGCGTTCGCCGAATATTTGCACAAGCGCGCACGCGAGGAGTGGGGCTTTGGACAGGATGAAGGACTCACCACCGACGATCTGCTCGAAGAAAAATATCGCGGCATTCGCCCGGCGGCCGGCTATCCCGCCTGTCCTGATCACACGGAGAAGCAAACTCTCTGGCAGTTACTAGATGCTGAGCGCAAGACTGGCATCAAGCTCACCGAATCCTTCGCCATGTGGCCCGGCAGCAGCGTGAGTGGTCTGTATTTCGCGCATCCGGAGTCGAAGTATTTCGCCGTGGGTAAACTCGGACGCGATCAAATGATCGACTACCACGTGCGCAAGGGAATGACGTTGACGGACGTCGAGCGCTGGCTCGGCACGTACCTGAATTACAATCCAGCGGAACAGAATTTCCCGGCCAACGCCCGCGTGGCGTGTGCCTGCGGCATGCCGCATTGAGTTTACCGCACAGGCGCTCAATTCCGATTTCGGCTTTGCGCTTTGGAGTTCGTTTCGCCCACGCTGTGAAACAGGCGCAGCACCGGGTTGTCCGATTTGGCGTTGGATTCGGTTTCCTCCAGGACCTGAACCATCCGCCGGACGTTGGAGGAATAGTCGCGCAGGATGAGCAAATCACTGTCTCTCGTGCCGATGATGCTATTGGGCAACTTCGCAAATGGCACCAGAAGTGAGGTGGCATTCTGCGGAGTGAGGCGCTTGAGCTTGACCACATAGACGAGAAAAGAACTGGAGTCGGGCAATTGATCCGGCGGCAGCTCGACAACCGGTCCGGTTTCGCCGGGAAGTTCTTTCGTCGTCACCGCCTTTACATATTTCGTGCCGAGACAAACCATCACGACGTTGTTCGCGGCCAGGATGGTATCCAGGGCCTGCAATGCTTCCACGCGCGTGAGCGATGTGGCGTTGTCGAAAGTGATCTTGGTCGTCATCGGCAGCATCGGCGACCGGATGATCGAACGTCCGGACAACTCCTGATAAATGGAAAGCACTTGCGCCAGGTCTACTTCCACAAACCGCATCGTGTGCGCCGGCAGGTTCGTGCCGCTGGACGTATCGAAGCTGCTGAAAGTTCTGGGGCCGGAATGAGATTCCGAGTTTCTGGTGCAGGCCGGAATCACGACCAGTAGCAACAGTACGCCAGCGAGCAGCTTCGTTTTCATAATGTCTGAAGATCAGCGCGTTCTTTGGCTCATTGTTGACAAGGTTCCCGAGACTATAAACAGAAACGAAGCGAATGAGTTGCTCACAATCGATGGCCCTGATCGCCCGCTTCCACGGAAGCATCCACCAGATCGAATTCTCCGCGTCCACTACTTCTTCTCGCCGAGAAGTTCCGCCAGTTTTGGCTCAATGGAGTCGGCCCAGATTTGATGACCCTTGGCTGAGAGATGCAAGTAGTCGGGCATGATCTCGGCGGGAAGCACACCGTCGCTGTTCAGAAAACGATGGCCGATGTCCGCGTAAAAAATGTTTTTGCCGTCGTCGAGTTTCGCAAGGACCTGGTTGATCTGCGTGAGCTTGCCGCGTTGCGGACTGAAGTTTTCGTTGCGCGGGAAGATGCCGAGCAAAAGGATTTTCGTGTTCGGCAAACGCTCGCGCAGTTTTCGCACGATGGCCGCGACGCCGTCAGCAATTTGTCCGGGCGTGTTGTCTTCGCCGTTCGAGTTGTTGGTGTCGATCATGATCACGGCAGCCTTGGGTTTCACGCCGTCGAGCGGCGCATTTTCGAGACGCCAGAGCACGTGCTGCGTTCGGTCGCCGCCGATGCCGAGGTTCACCGCTTTTCGCGGCGCGTAATACTTCGCCCAGATTTCTTTGGCACCGCCGCCTTCCCAGCCTTGCGTGATCGAATCGCCGATGAAGAGCAATTCCGTGTCAGCTGTTTCCTTCACGCGCTCATCGAGGAGCTTGGCGCGATCCTGCCAGAACTTGTCTGGACGCGGCGCGGCAACGACGGCGGAATGCGTTCCGGACTGCGCGTGAACCAGCGCGCATGAAGAAAGTGCGAGTG
>DATHKK010000190.1:0-2826 GCA_035489355.1 Candidatus Limnocylindria bacterium | reverse complement strand
GCGGCGGGGCGAGAACTCTCGTTCACAACGCCGAGCTGATAGTAGTGGCTGGAGCGGGCGGCGCCGCATCCGGCGAGCAAAACGGCGGCCGCGAATAGCCAAGCGAAGTTTACAAAAGTATGTTTCATGGCGAGTTCCTTGTGTGCCTTGCTCATGGCCGCCCCGTCTTGTGCTCCTTAGGAGTTGACGAGCGAAGGAGCGTATACGGCCTCATTTTGATGATCTCGGTAAATTCCTTCATGTTTTCGCTGACGTGGCGGAAGTTTTCGAGGATTTCGTCGATATTTTCTGCGTTAGCGTCAAGGGTATTGCTCAACTGTCCGGTGAGATCTTGAATGGAATCGAGATTTTGGCGCAACTGAACGAGCACTTTGTGAATGTCCGGGCGATCTTCGGCGATAAGCGCGTCAACGTGTTCGATGGCCTTGTTGGCCTCGGCGGACGTTTTGCGAATATCGTCGATAAGCGGTTCGAGCTTAGCACTGGCTTTGTCTACGTGGTCCAGCGTGGACCGCAGCTTGGGACGATTCTCTTCCAGCATACCGCGAGTGTTGGCGATGGTGGCGGATAGGTTGGCGCGATTCTGCTCGTTCAACAGGTCATTGACGCGTTCAATTGTGACTTTCAATTCTCGGGCGCGCTCGTTGAATGTGGTAAGGAGCTGTTGCGCCTGGGGAGCAATGTCGTTGATCTTTGCAGTGATGGCGTTGAAGTCGACAAACGGCTCGGCCGGCAGGGCGCTGCCCGAAGTCGCCAAAGCTGCCTGTTGGCTGCCAGGAACGATTTCGAGGTGATTGTCGCCGAGGGGGCTCATGCTCATGATGCGGACCCTGCTGTCCGTCTTAACGGGCAGGTCTGGCTTGACGCTGAAGGTGACTTCGATGCGCGCAGGGTTTTGCGGGTCGATACGGAGCTGCTCGACGCGGCCAGTCTTGGGACCACCGGCGTAACGGACGGCGGCACCTGGCTCGAGTCCGCCCGCGAAGGGGAACGATGCGTGAAAGGTCTTGCCTGAGCCGGCGAAAGCACCGGTGAGCACGAAGACGGTTGCTACGAGCAATCCGCCGGCGATCAAAACGAATAATCCAACGATTGCCTGCTCTCGTTTAGCTTCCATATATCGCTCTCTCCCTTCACTTCTCTGCCCGGCTCAGCCGGGCTCCAACAGGCTCAGCGCCCGTGCATACGATCTTTGGTCAACATCTGCAAGTAATCGAGTTCCTGTTCGACTTCGGGTTCAGCGACGCGATCGAGAAATTGGCGAACGCGCGGGTGCGTGCTTTCCTGCATTTGCTTAACGGTACTGAGGGCGACAACGTAGCCCTTGTCGATCAGGACCATGCGGTCGGCGATCAGGAAAGCGCTGGCCAGCTCATGGGTGACCACGATGATCGTCATGTGGAAGGCTTTTTTCAGCTCGAGGATAAGTTCGTCGATGCCGGCGGCGATGATGGGGTCGAGGCCGGCGGAGGGCTCGTCGAAAAAGAGGATTTCCGGGTCCATCGAAAGCGCGCGAGCGACGGCGGCACGCTTCTTCATGCCGCCGCTAAGTTGCGAGGGCATGTAGTCTTCATAGCCAGCGAGTCCGACTTGTTCAAGCTTGAGGCGAAGCATGATGTCGACGGTCGAATCAGCGAGACGCGTGTGCTCTTTGAGCGGAAGAGCGACGTTTTGGCCGACGGTCATCGAGCCGAACAGCGCACCGCCCTGGAAAGACATTCCCATTTTCTTCCGCGTCTCTTCGCGCTCTTCGTAGGTCATGGTTGCGGTGTTCTTGCCGCGAATCCAGATTTCGCCGGAGGTGGGCCGCTCGAGGCCAACCAGAGCGCGCAAAAGCGTGCTCTTGCCAGAGCCCGAGCCGCCAAGAATAACCATGGTTTCACCGCGCTGGACGTCGAAGCTGACACCATGAAGAATTTCGCGTTCACCGTAACTGACGCGGAGATCGCGAATGGAGATCATGGCTTTGCCAGACGCGGCATTCGGAGCTTCGGATTGTCCAGTGAGAGTCGCCACTTTATTTTCCGCCCACGAAAAAGAATAACGCTGTGAAAACAAGGTCGACCGCAATAACCAAGAAGATCGAAGTGACTACGGCGGCAGTAGTGGAACGACCGACTTGCTCCGCGCCGCCGGCCGTGTTCAGGCCCTCATAGCAGCCGACGGCGGTGATGGTGGCGCCAAACATGACGCTCTTGATGAGGCCGGTGGTGATATCGCGCAGGAAGAGGGCGTCGAGCGAAGCATGAATATAGCCGACGAAAGTAAAGTCAGCTTGAGCGACACCGAAAAGTGATCCGCCAAGCACACCCATAAAGTTGGCCCAAATGGTGAGGCACGGAAGCATCACGATCATGGCCAGAAATTTGGGCGTGACGAGAAACTGGACGGGGTTGATGGCCATGGTCTCGAGCGCGTCGATTTCTTCACTTACCCTCATGGTGCCAAGTTCGGCGGCGAACGCAGAACCGGAACGGCCGATGACGACGATCGCGGTGATGAGCGGACCCAGTTCACGCGACATGGAAATGATTACTGCACTGGCCACGTAGTTGATCGCCCCGAACTTTTTGAGTTCGTAGGCGCTTTGCAGGGCGAGGATCAAACCGATGAAGAACGTGATGAGCGAAAGAATGGGCAGCGCGCGCACACCCACTTCCATGGCTTGCGAAACGCCGCGGCTGATGCGCAAGGGTTTGCCGCGAAATGGCGCGACGAAGACGTAAGAAGCGGCGTTCGCACCCTGTTTCACCAGGCCGCCGAGGTAGGCAAGTGTATCGAGCACCGCCTTGCCAATTTGTGTGAGAGTACCCGTCATTACCGTCG
>DATHKK010000189.1:0-5593 GCA_035489355.1 Candidatus Limnocylindria bacterium | reverse complement strand
AACCTTGCGGCCGCGCCTCAACTTGACGGAACGCGCGTCTGTGCGACCGATTAAGTGCCAGAGAGAGGAGTTGGTTTTGGGCATCGACGAAGAAAATAACGGCGCGGGCGCAGTCATTCTGCTGATTGAGCACGACGACAGTGACGCCTTTCTGTTTCGCCGCGCGGTGGCGAAGATTGGATTTTCCGGGGAAGTCCGCGTGATCGGCAGTGCCACGGAAGGCCGCGCTTACATGGAGAATACTCTGGAACCAAGTTCTACTGACGGCGGCGAGCATTTCAAACGACCCATTCTGATCTTTTCTGACTTTCGGCTGGCGGGCCATACGGCGACGAAGTTCCTCTTGTGGCTACACCAGCATCCGAAGTTCTCGGACATTCCCGTTTTCATTTATTCGGGGACAGCCAGCGGCTTTTCGGTGGAGAGATTGGCGTTTCTCGGCGCGATCGGATACATCCCGAAGACGCCCGACGTGGAGGTGTTGGCGGCGGCGTTGGAACCATTCCTGCCGCAATCGGAGGTCAGACACCGCGCGGCGCTCGAAGCGATGAGCAGGAGCTGAGACGGAACCGTGCAGTCGAAGAACGGCTGCCACGAACAAGGAGCGCGGCCTTCAGACCGCCGCACGACCAGCCATCAACGGAAACCAAACCGTGGTTCACCTTGAAACAGCGCCCCGGTGAGAAATGCAGGCTATCGAACTGTTCGACGCGCGCTCCGTTGACGCGCCAGTTGCGTGGCGAGGCGGACCGCCGCGATCATGCTCGATGGGTTGGCGATGCCCTTACCGGCGATGTCATACGCCGTGCCGTGGTCCGGCGAAGTGCGAATGAACGGCAGCCCGAGTGTCCAGTTCACGCCGTGCTCGAAGCCAATCATTTTGAGCGGGACCAATCCCTGGTCGTGATACATCGCCACCACTGCGTCGTAGTCGCCGCGAAAGACGTAGTAGAAAAGCGCGTCTGCGGCGAATGGCCCATGCACGTCCGCGCCGCGTCGCTTCATGGCTTCGACTGCCGGATTGATCGTCGTGATTTCCTCGTCGCCGATTTTCCCGCCTTCGCCCGCGTGCGGATTCAGACCGCACACAGCGACACGCGCGCGTGGCAGACCAAGGTCGCGGCAAGCCTGAGCAGCGAGTTCAATGGCCAGTTCGATCTTCTCCTTCTTCAAGCGCGCCGCCACGTCGCGGATTGGCACATGAATCGTCGCCAGCGCCACGCGCAGCCAGCGTTCCCGATCGTCGCAGCCCAGGAGCATCATCGCCGTGCGCTCGGTGCCGGCGAGTTCAGAGAGCAGTTCGGTCTGGCCGACGAAGGAAGTTTCGCCCGAGCGAATGATCGCTTCCTTGTTCACGGGAGCAGTGACGAGCGCGGCGGCTTCTTCGCGCAGGCAAAGGTGCGCGCCGTGTTTGAGCCACGCCAACGCGGCGTGTGCTGCTTCGGGCGAGCCGGTTTGAAATTCGGACAACGATGGTCCGATCGGATCGAAAACCATCAAGCGTGCCGTGGCGTTGACGGAATACTCTTCAATCTCCAGCCCGATCTGAAATCGCGCGTTCAACTCGCGCACGAGCGCGGGGGGGCCGACGAGTAGGTAACGTTGTGAGTCGCGAGGCAGTTCGGCGGCAATGGCTTTCAACGCCACTTCAGGGCCGATGCCGGTCGGATCTCCAAGGGCGATGGCGAGCATCGAAGTGAGCGGCACCGGACGGGCCGCGAGAAAGATCAGTAATAGCGGACGAACGATTTCTCGCGCAGCCGCTTCACCCACTTGGTTTCCTGACGCGCGCTTTCCTCGATCCGCAACACGCGTTCGATCTGCTCGCGCACTTCCGACAGAGGCCGGACACGCGCGGCGCGGCGGTCTTCCACTTGCACGAGCCAGCACGAGTCCGGCAGGTCAATGACGCCGCTGTGCTCGCTGGCCTTGAGGGAAAAGGCCACGTCTGAAAGTTCCTTGCGATCAGAGTCGCGCTGCACCCAGCCGCGCTCGCCGCTAGCGGCTTTGTAGGGGCCGTCCGAATGGATTTTCGCCATCTCGGCAAAGGGCGCGCCTTCATTGATCTTGCGCAGAATCTCCTCCGCGAGCTGCTTCACGCCGCCCGTGTCGCCCGGCGGTTTGTTGAGCACGATCATGCGGAGTTTCACCTCTTCGCCGACCATGAAGTTGGTTTGATGCCGTTCGTAATAGTTAAGGATTTTTTGCGGCGAGATGATGATGTCCTGCGGTGTCTTTAACTGGCGCATGGCAATAATCAGAATCTCGTCCCGCTGCTGTTTGCGGAACGCTTCGTAAGTGATGCCCATTTCGCGCAGTCCCTGCATGAGGGTCACACGGTCGCGGTACCGTTGCTTGATGCGATCCTGGATGCGGTCTTCGATGATCGTTTCCGGGTAATTGTAGCCGGCGGCCTTGTACTCGGAGAGAATGAGCTGCCGCTCGACCAATTGCTCGGTGCCATCTTCACGCAACTTGCCCAGCTTTTGATCCAACGCTTCGGGTTCGCGCGAGAACGTGCGCCGCAACACGATTTCCGATGGGCCGATGAAATCGTTGACCTCCTGGCGCGTGATGATGGCTTCATTCACGATCGCCGCGATGCCGTTGATGGCCCGCAGTGGTGTAGTTTGCGCCGTCGCTTGCGCGAAAGTGTTTCGCGCGAAGAGGAGCGTAACGAGCAAAAGACAAAAGACTCTCATGAGCGAGCGGCATACTACGTGCGACCAAAGTGAGGTCAAGCGCGTCGGAATGCTCCATGAGGGCAGGCGCAGCAAATTCCAGATTCCAAAGTCCTCATCCTTGAAACCACTTTACCTTTGCAAATGGCCCACGTAGGGTTTTGGCAACACAGACGACTTATGCGTATTTCAAATCTTCTCGCGCTGTTGGCCGCGGTGACGCTGACCGCAGGCTGTGCCGGCCCGGAAAAAAAACTCGGACGCGGCATTTTGAACGTCACGGAATTCGCGCGCGGCGGTGAGATTCGCCGCTCCATGGAACAAACCTACCTGTGGGAGAACACCGATTCGGCTTACACGACCGGGTTCATCCGCGGCTTCAATCGCAGCATGGCCCGCACAGCCATTGGTGTTTACGAGATCGTGACCTTTCCTTTTCCCGGTTACGCGCCGGTGCTCACCTCCACGAACCGCATTTATCCAGACCCGAATGTCCGCAACCGCACTTTCCCGTTCGGCGGCATGGTCTTGACCGAATACCCAGCGTATCCGGACAGCTATCGCCCCGGCATCGTCGCGGATTCAACCTTTGAAACCGACACGTCGCTGGGTTTCAGCGGCGGCGACATCGCCCCGATCATTCCGGGCAGCCGCTTCCGCATCTTCGACAACTGAGTTGAACCAATTTCCCATGCGCCAGCATCGTTTCGGTGTTGGCGCATTTTTTGTGTCGTGACCCTCACGAAGCCATCGCCCTGCAAAGTCAATTTGCTGCTGAACATTCTCGGCAAACGCGCCGACGGCTTTCACGAACTCGAAACTGTGATGCAGCCGATCAACCTGTGCGACGAGCTCACCTTCGAGCCCACGAGCGGCGGTATCGAACTGAGTTGCAGCGAGCCATCGTTGCCGACTGACGCGAGTAATCTGGTGCATCGCGCGGCGTCGGCATTCTTCGAGAAGAGTGGAATCAGTGGCGGGGCAAAGATTCATCTGGAGAAAAGAATCCCCATGGCTGCAGGGCTTGGCGGCGGGAGCGGTAACGCGGCCACAACGCTGCTGGCGTTGAATGAACTTTTCGATCACGCCGTTGGAACTGAAACCCTGCACGAGATCGCCGCATCGCTCGGCTCTGATATTCCGTTCTTTCTCCAGAGCCAACCGGCGCTGGCCAGGGGCCGTGGAGAAAAGATCGAATCACTCGCACCTTTTCGCGCGCTGGACGGCTGCGCCTTTCTGCTCGTGCATCCCAGCTTCGGCATCGCGACGGCGTGGGCTTACAAGGAACTGGCGCGCTTCCCCAACGCGCTGAACGGCGTGCCCGGACGCACCGCAAAGCTGATCTCGTTGCTCAACTCCGGCGACCTGCGCAAAGCGAGCCGGGAGTTCTATAACTCGCTCGAAGCCCCGGCGCTGGAGAAATATCCGTGGCTCGCCGTCCTCCAGGATTTTCTGCGCGAGAACGGCACTGCCGCCATGATGTCCGGCAGCGGCTCAACAACCTTCGCCATCACCAACGATCTCTGCGGTGCTCAGGAACTGGAAGATCGTGTGAAAGAGAAGTTCGGCCGGTGTTGGACGGCAGTGGTGTCGGGGACGAACGTCACTTGAATCTTGCCGCCGCGCGCCAGTTTCACACAATCACGCCGTGACCCGCAGCTTTGTCCCGTTGTTGCTAGCGTTGCTCGCGCTCGCCGCTTGCGCTGACGACACGCGCATGACGTCGAACGAAGTCGCGCGCGTCATTGTGCAGGCGATTTCCCGCGCGGAAAGAATTTCTCCGCACGCCACCATTGCCGTCGTGGATCGCGAAGGGTTCGTGCTCGGCGTGTGGAGCGTGGACGGAACCATGAACGATCTCGATGTGCTCGACGCGATCACCAAGGCCGGCACCGCGTCGTTTCTCAGCAGCGATCAACACGCATTCACTTCTCGCACGGCCGGGTTCATCGTGCAGCAACACTTTCCGCCGTCCACGCGCAATCGCCCTAATGGTCCGCTCGTGGGCGTGAATTTTTCCAACCTGTCCTTCACGGATGTGAATCGATTCAAGAATCCCAACCTCGGGCGCGACCTGCTCTCGACGGCGAGCGGCACCAACGGAGCGGCGATCGATGGCCCCGCGCCGCTCACCGGACTGGCCGGTTCGCCGGGCGGTGTCCCGCTCTTTCGCGATGGCTTCCTGGTCGGAGGTGTCGGCGTGGCGGGCACGACCAATTTCTCGCGACGCAGTCCGTTTCCCGCTTTGTCTGATATTCAAACACGTCAGCGCCGCGATCCTGATGAAGACGTTGCTCTCGCTGGACAAATTGGATTCCAGCCGGCGAAGACTCTTTTCGGCTTGCACGTATTGATCGATGGCATCCGCGTGCCTTACGTGCAGAGCAAGACATCATTGGGGACGACGCAAGTGCTCGGCACAGTGGGCGTAAATGTTCCGCCGTATCCGATCGCGGAATCTCCCGTTGTCGCGTATCCGAGCAATCTGTTTGGCGGAGAATTCTGTGAGGTGCGCGCTCCCATCATCGATGACCCATTGGCAGGAAGCATTCGAGGCCAGCCGCGGCTCACGTCGAACGACGTGGCGCAAATTCTTTCGCAAGCTTCGGCGCGCGCGAAGATCACGCGTGCTGGGATTCGTCTGCCGCGCGGAAAGGCCGCGCAGACATTCATCACGGTCGTAAACAATCCCGATGCGACAAATACGGCACCAACAATCCTGGGAACGATTCGCACGCCGGGCGCGACGATCTTCAGTTGGGACGTGGCAGTTCAGAAAGCGCGCACCGCCATTTTCTTTTCCGATGACACGCGGGCGTTCTCCTCGCGCACGGTGGGTTTCTTGGCTCAGCAGTTTTATCCGCCAGGGATTGCGAAAACACCGCCCGGACCGTTTTACAGTTTGCAGGAAA
>DATHKK010000188.1:0-4462 GCA_035489355.1 Candidatus Limnocylindria bacterium | reverse complement strand
CAAGGTGGCCCAAGTCAGCGTTGCGAACCTCAGTCGGCCTGGTCTTTCCGCACGATGACGAGCGCATTGGCGGCGGGACGCTGTTGTCCTTCGGATGGATTGTTCATCACTTGGCCGTACACCCAAATCGTCGCTGAACCTCCGCCATCGAGATTGATCGCCTCGTCACAGCCGAGGTTCGCCATGTAAGTCGCCAGTTCCTGATAGCTCATGCCCGCCGACGTCTTTTGCCGCCCGTCCACTTCCACCAGAAAGAAAAACTGCTTGCTCCAACCGACTGCCGTGCGCGGATGCCGCGTCGGAATACCGTCGAACTTTCTCGCCTTGGCTTCATGCACGAGGGCCGGACCGCCACCAATCGCGGTCGGGGAACCAGCCTGATTCGGTTTGGTGGTGGTGGCTATCTTCAATGTGTCGCCCACCTTCACGCCGGCGAGACGCGGCGATACTTGCGTTCCCGCGGACAACACGATGGTCTCGTCGTCCAGAGGCGCATTGCCGTCGGTCCTCACTTTGCGAACGCGCGCGGTGTAAGTTTGACCGATCCGCAGCGGCAGCCAATTGGTTTCGCCGCCGCGCGTCAGCACCAGTTCCAGCCCTCCGCCACTCGTGCGCGTCGAACTGCCGTTGGCCCGGGTGTAGAGGACAATGTCGCCGTTCCGGCGCGCTTCGTTCAGGCCGAACGGCAGAATGGTTCCGTCGGACAAAGTCGCGGCGAAAAGCGATTGCACCGCCTCCACGTGCGGATTGCCGGCACCGTCGATCCAGAAACAGGATCGGGTATTGGTGGGCGCACTCACCAGCTCGCCGCGCGCGATTTGCAAACCGTCTGGGTCGCCGGGATACCGGGGATGATGCGTGTTGTAAAAGTCTCCGTTGATCGCGGCGAGCGGCCGTCCGGCTTCGACGGGCAGGGCCTTCACCTGATCGGAAACAAGTCCCATACCGATTTGCTTTCCCAATCCCAAGGTGGTTTCGAACCGCAGGTCGCCTTGCGCGCGGGACACCTTCACGATGTGAATGGCCCAGGGAACATCCGGCACCTCATCGCGCATGTAAGTGATGCTGCCGCGCACCCGGTTGGTCGCCTCGGTGCTGTGCGTTTGCAGTCCAGCCGCCGCGACAATGAGGACGATTAGAAATGATCGAACGCAGATCGACGCAACTCCCCCTCGCCAAAGCCCGTTCCATTGTTTGTTCAAATTCAGATCCACGTTGCCTTTGCTGTTTCTCCCTGGATCAATTGAAGCTATCCGCGCGTTCCTGGGGCGAAAAACCTCCATCCACTGACGCGCGCATCGCGTCCGCAGGAATCAGGAGAAACCATCTCAAACCGGTCGGGGAAAGATGCTCTGCGTTCATATCGTTGGCGGCGTAAAGGCCACAGCTTGTATCGCTGTCCGACGCTCGCGTCGATGGAAAATTCGCCGCTCACCGTGAGGTTTTACATCTGTCTGCGGCGCGTGTTTTACAAATCAGTTGGCGGAATTCGATGTGCCATTTACTTTCCGCCCCGATGTTGCTGGTCATCGATAACTACGATTCGTTCACCTACAACCTCGTCCAGTATCTCGGTGAAATGGGCGTGGACATGCAGGTGCATCGCAACGATCAGATCACGCTGGATCAAATCGAACAACTGAAGCCGGACCGAATCCTCATCTCGCCTGGCCCGTGCTCACCGCGCGAGTCCGGGCTTTCCAATGAAGTGATTCGCGGGTTTGCCGGACGCGTGCCTACACTCGGCGTTTGTCTCGGCCACCAGTGCATCGGCCACACCTTCGGCGCCGAAGTCGTGGTGAATTACCGCATGATGCATGGCAAGACTTCACTCATTCGCCACAACGGCCGCGAGTTGTTCGAGAACATGCCGAACCCCTTTGCCGCCACGCGTTACCATTCGCTCGTCATCAAGCGCGACACGCTGCCCGATTGCCTGGAAGTCACGGCGGAAACGGACGAAGGCGAAATCATGGGCGTGCGCCACAAGACGCTCCCGATCTGGGGCGTGCAGTTTCATCCCGAAAGCATTCTGACCGAAGAGGGGCGAACGATTTTGAAGAATTTTTTGAAACTGAATTGACCCATTCCTGTTGCTTCAACTCCGTCTTCGTTTCCTTTGTTTGCTTCTGTTAGTTCCAAATCGTCGCGCCGTAACAAGTGATGCTTGACGCGACGCGCGGTTCTGATTGCATCGCCGCAATGAAAATGAATGCTTTTTTTCTTCTGGCGATTTCAACCATCGCGCTGGTGGTGAGCGGCTGCGTCAGCACGATCGATGGACGTCGCGAAGCGGGTAATCCGCTCGTAAAAGACAAAATCGTGCGCGTCTATGAACGTCCCGTTCTGCAAGTCTGGGCCGCGACCAAGGACGTGCTTGGTGTCAACGGCACGGTCTTCAGCGAAGACGTGATGCAGTCCACGGTGTCCGCCCGCGTCGATACGCGCACGGTGCGTGTGAAAGTGGAATCCGTGGAGCCGAAAATGACGCGCGTGACCGTGCAGGTGCGCACCAAAGCGGGCAACTCGGATCTGGATTTGGGCGGCGAGATTGACAAGCAAATCGCTCTGCGTCTGGCGACGGGTCAGTTGCCCGCGAGCACGCCTGCAGTGTCGAAATAATTGTTGGCGCGCAGGCGTCCCGCCTGAGCCGAGTGGCAATGGATGCGCTGACACGACTTGGCCCTATTCAGCTTTCAAGGGCAGGCGAGACGCCTGCCCTACTTCAGCGGTTCTCGCTGGGACTAAACTTCACTACCCGGCCCTTCTCGAACCGCTTCAATTCCAGCGACAACGAACTGATGCGCGCCTCGGCCATGTCCGCATGGGAATGGTTGGGAAACATTTCCACGATGCGGCGGAGCGTTTGTTCCGCGAGTTCCGTTTTGCCCGTCGCTTCCACGTGCAAGTCCGCCAGCACGTTCAGCCAGCGCGCGACGTGTTTCGGTGATTCACCAGGCAAGGCCACGAGTTGCTCGATCTGATCCGTGGCCAAATCCAATCGTCCGTACTCACGCGCGTAAATGACCGCAAGCCGCTCGCGCGCTTCGTTGTCCATTGGATGCACCTCGAGTTGCGCCACGATTTCGGCCGCCTCCTGTTGCAGGCCCTTCTCTTTCGGCAGCAGATGCTCCTGAGATTTCAACATACCGAGATACTCGACGCCCGGTTTCATCTTCACTGTCGCCGGCTCGCGGGAGCGAACGAGCTGCTCCGTCGTCGCGAGGTGCGCGATGCGATTCGCCGCCGTGCGCTCGAACTCAGTGTCGGGCAATATCTCGATAATTTTTTCCAACGCACGCCGCGCTGCTTCGGCATCCTGCCCCAGTTTGAGATGCCAATCCGCTAGCGAGTTCAGAGCGAAGGCGATGTTCGCGGGTGTGTGCTTCGGTTGCTCGCAAAAGCGAAGGACCGTCGTCTCCGCGGCCTGCAAATCGTTGACGTTCTCCGCCTGAATTTCGGCGAGCATCATTTGGCCGATGAAATCGCTGGGAAACTTTTGCAACTGTTCTTGAATGGCATAGATCGCTTCGCGGCACTTCCCGCGTTTGCGCAGCGCCTCGGCGGTCGAGTAAAGCGGCTGTGCGTCCGGCTCTTCGTCGCCGCCGCTGAACAGGTTTGAAAAGGGCCGTGCAATGACTTCGCCAATCGCGCGCCCCCAAACAAAGATCATCACCACGGCGGACGGCAACGCCACGTACAAGAGCACAGCCAGCTTTCCGACGCCCTGCGCCTTTCTCGCTTCGTAAACAACCCACCCGACAATGATGAAAGTCACAACCCACTTGAAGATCAACCGGGTTGGCTCTTCAGATTTCCGCAGTCCGCGCCAGAAAAGAAATCCTGCGAAGCCGAAAATGGTCAGTGCCGCGAATAGAAGAAGCGCGATTCGGAGCGACTGAGGCATGGCCTCACTGTTTGTCGAAATCGAATTGAAGTCGAGTGCGGGTTTTGGTCTGCCGGTTGCGGATTTCCATTTCACTGACCTGATACTGGCCTTCGATTTTTTTGAACCCAGTGATCTCGAACTCCTTCAACAGCCTGCCTTGGTTGTCGTAGGCTTCGGCCATCAGAAGTCCCGGCTGACCTTGCTGGCGGCTCTCCTGATCGACCCATGAGACTACGCGCGAGTAGAGGCTGGCTTGCGCGGGGCGGCTTTCCAAAACGTCGCAGCCGCGTCCCTTGCGCATTTCCCTCGCGACCAAGAGTTGCGTGGGCCAGTGAAAAAATTCCAAGCCCAGATCCAGCGGCGCAAAATCCGAGCCGGCAAAATTATTCGTCGCCCGATCGCCAGAGAGCTTCATCACCTGCTCTCCGCGCCGCCATTCGTAGTCACTGGGCCGCTCGGACGAGTGACGAATCGTGAGATGTTCCTCGGGCGCATTGGTCGGACGAGCATCGTAGCGCCAGGTCCAGTCCGAAGCGCCTACTTTGATCGCGCTCCTCAGCGGCACTTCACGCG
>DATHKK010000187.1:0-2503 GCA_035489355.1 Candidatus Limnocylindria bacterium | reverse complement strand
CGAACACGGTGAAGCTGACGTTCACTTCTACATCCACAGGCAAGTTTACCTTTAAGTTCGTCGGCAACGAAGGGAACGATTCGGGACGCGGCACGTTTGCGCTGACTTTCGGTCCGCTCTGATCGATTGACTTGTTTTTCCAAGGCCGGACGCGCAAGCGCCCGGCCTTCTGTTTTTTCGCCGAACCTGACTTTAGATTTGCGCCACCCGTGCCGTTGCACGAATGATAATGCGTATGCGTGTCGGAACAGTTCTGACTATCCTGATAGTGGTGAATGTCCTCTGGGCGGCGGCCTTTTTTGGCTACGTGAAGCGCTCCACCACGCCCGTCGTGTCCAAGGGCGGTTCGGTTGCGGCACCTCCGGCGTTGTCCAACAGTACAGCCGCTGCGACTGGTCCGAAGCAAGGTGCGGCTCCTACGAATTCAACTGCCAACATTGCTTCCACGCCCGCGTCTGCGACGAATGTTTTGCCCGCCGCGGCCTATCAGTACGGATGGCGTGACGTGACGAATGAAATTTACACGCGCTACATCACCAAGTTGCGCGCCGCGGGCTGCCCCGAGAAACAGGTGCGCAATATCGTCGTCTCGGACGTGAACGAACTCTTCGATCAGCGCCGTCTGGAGCACGCCATCAAGACCGACTCGCAATGGTGGAAAGCCGAAACCTACATGGGCGTGCTGCCGATGCAGAATTTCGCCGGCATCAACTTCGACGATCAGCGCCGCGAGTTGCTCACGAAAATCCTGGGGGAAGAGGCGGCGGACTCGGTCAAGTTGTCCACGCTGAACGGCAGCGCCGTCAATCTGACTGGCCCCGTGCTTGGCGCTTTGCCCGCGGATGCGTGGAACACGGTGCAGGAAATTTGCTCCCGCTCCATGGAGCGGCATCAAGCCTACCAAATGGCGCGGATGAACGAGGGCGCGGCCATGGACAACGTCGAGTTGGCCAAGTTGCGCGACCAGACCCGCACCGAACTTTCGAAGATGCTCACGACCGAGCAGATCGAGGAATTCCTCCTGCGCTTCTCCCACAACGCGAGCAAGCTGCGTCAGGACATGCGCGGGATGGACCTGACCCCGGACGAGTTTCGTAAAATATTTCGCGCCACGGATCCGTTGGAGCATCAGACACAGGTGGAGTATGGAGGACCGGAGGCATTGTCGCAGAAGCAGCGCGATCAACTCGAAGCCCAGCGCGATCGCGCCGTGCGGGAAACGCTTTCGCCGGATCGTTACGCGCAATATGTCGGGACCAAAGACCCGCTCTACAAACAGGCGCAACTGATGGCGATGCAGTACAACATGAACGCCCGGGCGGTGAAGGCGCTTTACGACATGCAGAAGAGCCTCGACGCCAAGCGCACCCAGGTGACGCAAGATGCGGCGATGACCGCGGAGCAGCGGGCGCAAGCGCTCCAGTCCATCAGCGTGGAACACCAACAGACGTTGCAGCGTTTGCTCGGCGATCCGGCTTACCGAAACTGATTCTTCGCTTCGGTCGCGCGCTATTCTCCGCGCCGCATCAAACGCTCGAGCCGTGGCCGGGCGACTTGGGTTTCAGCCTCCGCCGGCAGGTCGCGTGGCCGGGGCATCGAACTTCCGTTCTTTGTTTTTAACTCGCGAGAGGCGTTCGAAAGATCTTCCACCGTGTAAGTTGTGCCGTCCGCGTGTTGGAGAAACTTCTTCATCTCATCCAAATGGAAGGGCCGTGAGCCGCGGCGTCCAAACACCACAGTCTGGTTTCCCGTTTCATCTACCACGCGGTCGCGATCCAACCCGCGGGAGACGGCGACGGCCTCACCGTGTGTCGGGTAGGTCGCAATCAGCTTCGGGTTTGATCGCGGACTGAAACCCATGTGGCCCGGTACGGTGTCGGGCGAAATCATTTGCAGCACGCGCAATCCGTTCTTGCCGTCAGCAACGAGTGCGAACATCGAGGCGTTCACGGAACCAATCTGCACGGCGCGCGTGTCGCTAAGCGCGCCGCCGGCGTTGAACATCTGCTCCAGCTTCGGCTTCTCGGGGTTTTCGATGTCGATGATCGCCAGCCCTTCCGCGCCGTTTGCCACGTAAGCATAAGTGCGTGCGACGTAGAGCCGCCCGCTCTGCTTCAACGGCATGAGAGCATTCACCACCAGCTTCGGCTTCGATGGCTCGCTGATGTCCACGACCTTCAGCCCATCGTCATCAGTCACGAAGGCATAACGGAACTGCACCGCAATGGCGCGGGGCCGCTTGAATTCGCCGTTGCTCAATTCGCCGAGCAGCGTGGGCACAACGAGTTCCTTGTTGCTCAAGCCGAGCACGAACAAGCCTTTTGCGCCGACGACAAACAGATTCGTCCCCGCCATGTAGCTGTGCATCGCGCCGGTGAGTTTTCCGTCCGGGTTAAAGCGAATGACTTTCTCCTTATCCAAAAAGTTGTTGTCGGGATTGCCATCAACCAGCGTGCCGACCGAAACCATCACGAGACCTTCCTCGCGATCCGTCACGAACACC
>DATHKK010000186.1:0-3078 GCA_035489355.1 Candidatus Limnocylindria bacterium | reverse complement strand
CTGCCCAACAAGGGAGAGAAACCCCGGCTCTACCACAACAATCGGAATGGCACCTTCAGCAACGAGACAGTTTCTGCGAACTTATACCGCATCTGCCACACGATGGGTCACAATTACGGAGACCTCGACAATGACGGGTGGCTCGATTTCTACTGCGGCACGGGCGACCCGGACTTCAGGACGCTGATTCCTAACCGAATGTTCCGCAACGCCCAAGGCAAGTTCTTCCAGGACGTGACTTCCGCGACGGGCACCGGCCACATCCAGAAAGGACACGGAATTGCATTCGCTGACTTCGATGATGACGGCGACCAGGATGTTTATAGCGCGCTAGGAGGAGCGTATTCCGGTGATTTCGCCCGCAACGCCTTGTTTATGAATCCGGGCAGCAGCAATCGATGGCTGAAATTAAAGTTGGTTGGAACCAAAGCAAACCGGCCCGCGATTGGCGCGCGCATAAAGATCACCGTGCAGACCCCGTCCGGTTCTCGTGAAATTCATCGTGTCGTCAGCAGTGGCGGGAACTTCGGCTCCAATCCGCTGCGGCAGGAAATTGGCCTGGGTGATGCCACTATGATCACCGCGGTTGACATTCGTTGGCCTGGTTCCGATACGCGTCAGAAAGTGACTAGCCTGAGGCTGAATCAAAGTTACGAAGTTCGGGAAGGAGAAGACACTCCACTCACATTGAAACCTCATCCGGTAAACCTCACTCACGCCGAAGGCGGGAGAGAAACAAGCCGCACGCTCAACTAGATTATCCTCACGCCAAACCACGCCCGAGGCCGCACCCTGTCTCGATACTGCGCCTGGTCGTGGATTCCAGCAGGTCAACGGTGGTTTGCCGGGCACAACGGTTTCACCCCATCCTTGACAAGAACGCACACGTCCTGTTTCCTCCACGCCGTGCAGATGATGCCGAACATGATTGTAACGTGCGCCAAGCGCAGCAGCCAGGGACACCTGTCCTTTTGGCGCGCGGCCCGCGCCTCCGGCATCGTGAAGGATAATTTCTAACCAAGCCTAAAAGAATTTCCGAAACCCACGATTGCCAAGGCAGTCGTGGGTTTCGTGCTTTCAGGCATCAAACAACTACGCATTTTATGACAACGAAAAGAAAAACGCTCTGGACCCGGTTCGACCCCGGCACACGCTTCGAGGTGTCGCCGGCCGCGGCGGTGCCGTTTCGCGGCACGGGCGAAACCGAGTTAGAGCAATTCAAAACCAGGTTGCTGCGCATCGCGCTCGATGAAGCGTCAGACCCGGAGTTCTACGCGCCTTTGCGCCGCGCGGCGAATGAAGCCGCCGCCGCCGCGTGGATGACGCCGTTCCCGCTGCTCTTCCTTCCCATCTTGTTTGACGAGAAGGCCGCGGCGGCTCGGCGCACTTTCGAGCGCGCGCAAAGTGTCCGCGCTCGCAGCCGCCGGATTCTGAAGGAAGCAGAAGTCGCCTGACGCTTGAATGCGCGGCGTGCGAGGTGAATCCTTTGCGCGCCGCGCAAAAGCATTGCAGCAATGATCTATCGCTCCCTAGTTTCCTCGCATGGGTTACGAGCCGGCTGCATGGACCATCGCTCCATTTGCCGTTTTGCTGGCGATGATTGCTTTGGGACCGCTGCTCTTCGAGCGGTGGTGGGTGAGGCATTATCCGAAGGTGGCCTTCAGCCTCGCGGCGGTCACGCTCAGTTACTACCTGTTCGCGCTGCCACACGCGGCGCGTCACACCGTGCAGCACACTGCGATCGAGTACGTGAGTTTCATCGCACTGATCGGTTCCCTCTATGTCGTGTCGGGAGGAATTCACATCAACGTGAAGGGCGAAGCGACACCGGTCGCGAATGTCCTCTTCCTCCTCATCGGCGCGGTCCTCGCGAACATCCTCGGCACGACCGGCGCGTCAATGCTGCTCATCCGTCCGTGGTTGCGGATGAACAAATATCGCGTCACCGCACACCATGTCGTTTTCTTCATCTTGATCGTATCGAACGTTGGCGGGTGCCTCACGCCGGTCGGTGATCCGCCGCTGTTTCTCGGCTATCTCAAAGGCGTTCCTTTCTGGTGGGTGGCGCAGCACTGCTGGCCCATGTGGCTCGTTGGAGTCAGTTTCCTGCTTTTCGCATTTTATTTCGTCGATCGGAAAAATTATCTCAAAGCGCCCCGCGAGGTTCGCGCTGCATTAGCTGAACCGCACGATGCGTGGCGCTTCGAGGGACTCGGCAACGTGGGTTTTCTTGCGCTGATTCTGATCGCAATCTTTATCCAGAACCCGCCCTTCCTGCGCGAAGCTTTGATGGTCATCGCGGCCCTCGGTTCCTGGTTTACGACCCGCAAACACATTCACGAGTCGAACCATTTCAATTTTCATCCCATCCAGGAAGTCGCCATCCTCTTCGTCGGCATTTTCGCCACCATGATGCCGGCCCTGGACTGCCTTCAACTTCACGCCGGCCGCCTCGCGCAGGTCGGCCCCGGCGTCTTCTACTGGGGCAGCGGCGTACTCTCGAGCATGCTGGACAACGCCCCGACGTACCTCAGCTTTCTCAAAGCCATCGTCGGCGCGTTCGTGGATCAACCCACGATTCAACAAGTGCAGGCGCTGATCGCGAGCCACGGCGAAGGGTTGAACGCCGCCACCGAGCCGGTGCGCAACACTTACGAGATGCTGATGAAATACTACGGCTCGCCGCGCGCGTTGAAGACTTTAGATGTCGAGCACATCCAGATCGCCTATCTCATCGGTCACGCGAAACTCAACGGCTACCTCGTGGCGATCAGCGTGGCGTCGGTTTTTTTCGGGGCCTGCACTTACATCGGCAACGGTCCAAACTTCATGGTCAAGTCGATCGCGGACCATCAGAAGGTCCACACGCCTGGCTTCCTCGCCTACATCCTGAAATTCACCGTGCCTTTCATGCTACCCATGCTCGTCCTCATCTGGTGGATCTTCTTCCGCAAATGAATGGAATGTAAAAGGGCAACGTTCTCGCGTTTTACATTTTACGTTTCACTCTTCGATCCGCCAACATCTCCGCGCACGTGGTTCGTTTCATTTATAACATCGGCTTTCACATTTTCCTTT
>DATHKK010000185.1:0-2064 GCA_035489355.1 Candidatus Limnocylindria bacterium | reverse complement strand
TCAGAATGTTTCGGATGAAACGAGCATGAGCGTGCCGACGAACGTCAAGTGCCCCACCTGCAAAAAGTCGGGCGACTGGTTTGCCACGCCCTTCGGTCCGTTCTGCTGCAAACGCTGCAAGCTGGTGGATCTAGGCAAGTGGTTCGAGGAGGAGAACAAAATTTCCGAGCCGCTGCGGCCCGAGCACTTTCAGCAATTCGAGGAGCTTCCACCGGACAAGAATCCGGATGAGCCTTGAGCGGAGGTGGTGTTTTCTCGATAACGTGGGTGCGATGCCCGCCAAGCATCCGCGGCAATTTCAATCTTTTCGCCGGCGTGTTTTCTGCAATCGAGTCTGTTCCGCGACACTCGTGATCTCGCCGCGGTGCAATTTGGTTTTCAATTTCTGACCGGCCTCGATCTGGCTCACATCACGCAGCACCGCACCCGTGACCGCATCACGCGTGATGGAAAAGCCGCGCTCCAGCACATGTTCTGGCGAGAGCAGGCGCAGGCGTGTTTCCATTTCGCGCAGACGCTGCCGTTGCACATCGAGGGCGTGCCGCGAGTCCTCGTGCAAACGCCGCGCCAGCTCAGCGAGAACTTGTTTGCGCAAACTCAAACTCCTGGACGGCTTCACGCGGGCCAAACGTTGCGCGAAATTCCAGAGAACGAGTTGGTGCCGGCGCACTTCCTTACGCGCGCAGCGGCCGAGCGAGAGTTGTAATTCATCCAAACGCTGGGCCTGTTCCTTCAAATGACGGCGCGGATGAGTGCGTGCGAGCCGTGACGCGAGTCGATCCAGATGTTCGCGCTCCGCCGCCAATCGATCTCGGATGATCTGGAACAGTTGCGCGGCGGACTGCGCCACCCATTCGCGCCGGCGCATCATTCCTTCGGTCAATAATTCCGCCGCCGCGCTCGGTGTGGCGGCACGAAGGTCAGCGACAAAGTCGCCGATGGTGAAATCAATTTCATGTCCAACTGCGGAAACAATCGGCACGCGCGAATGAAAGATCGCGTGCGCCACAACTTCTTCGTTGAACGCCCACAGGTCCTCCAGGCTGCCGCCGCCGCGCGTCACGAGAATGGCATCGAGGCGATGGCCCTTCGCCGCCCATTCATTCAAAGCGCGGATCGCACCGGCGATTTCGTCCGCGGCCCCCTGCCCTTGCACACGACAGCCTACGAAGATGATCTCCAGACTCGGATGCCGCCGCTCAATGACGTGCAGCACGTCGTGAATCGCCGCGCCCGTCGGCGAAGTAACGAGGCCAAGCCGCTGGACCAGTTCGGGAATGGGCCGCTTGCGCTCCGACGCGAACAAACCTTCCGCCGCCAGTTTTTGTTTCAGTTTTTCGAAGGCCACTTGCAGCGCGCCCACGCCTTCAAGTTCCACGCTTTGAACGATCAACTGATATTGGCCGCGTATCTCGTACACGGTCATGTCGCCTTTGAGCACGACCTTGCGGCCATCCTGCAACAGATCGCGCGTGGAACGCGCATCGTCGCGGAAACAGACGCAGGTGAGCTGCGCGTTGGCGTCCTTGAGCGAAAAGTAAATATGGCCGGAGCTTTGCGCGCGCAGATTGGAAACTTCGCCCGTGACCCAAACCGTGCCGACGCGTTCCTCCAGCAGTTGCCGAACGGTGCCGGTGATCTCGCTCACGGAAAATACCCGGCGCATCTCCTGCGCGGGAAAAAGTTCGCCGCTGAAGTCCCACTGCGATTTGGATTTCGGAGGCATCGCTACGTTTGCGCCGTTTCGATCAGCGCCTCGGAGATGCGCTGGATTTTCACCGCGCGCCCGGTCGTGTTGTTGATTTCAACCAGTGCGCCCTGAAGGAACACGCGCTCCTTCGCCACGGTGAAACGCTGCGGCATGTTCGTCATAAACCGCTGAATGATCGGCTGAATATCGCGTCCCAGCACGCTCTCGTGCGCGCCCGTGAATCCCGCATCGCACAAGAACGCCGTGCCGCCGGGAAAGATTTGCTCGTCTGCCGTCTGCACGTGCGTATGCGTGCCAATCACCGCGCTGACCTTTCCGTCGAGCATGCGCGCGAGCGCAATCTTCTCCGACGT
>DATHKK010000184.1:0-8554 GCA_035489355.1 Candidatus Limnocylindria bacterium | reverse complement strand
CAGCAAACCGGCATCGTCGAGTACGGCCAGCACGGCCCGTACGTTCGCGTTTCCCGTTGGATGAGACATCGCTATCATACGCGTGCAACCGGGCTACCGAACTCCGCTTCGGCCGGGTTCTTGTTTATGGATCGCAATGCGCGAGCCACTTGGGACGACCGTCTTGTCGTCAGTTGCAAAACTTCCAACCAGCTTTGCCCGATGCGTTCCCAACTCAGTTCACTGGCGAAGCCAAGCAAATGTTCGCGGGCCTTGGCGACGCGCGCCGGGTCGCGGAGATTCTCGAGAACGTATGGAATCAACTCCGCGTCGTCATTGACGAAGACGGCGTTGCTGAGAGAAGCCCGCGAGAACGCGCCGGCCTGTGTGGAGAGAATCGGGACAACGCCATGCGTCGCGAACGCGGCGAACACACCAGACTTGGTGAGAACATCCGGCTCATTCGCGAGCAAGCCGGCTTCATGATTCGCCAACTCGCGTGAGATCTCTTCCGGCGAAAGTTCGAAACTTCGCCGCCACTCCAAGGCCGGGCCGATTCTGGCAGCACAACGTTTCCAGATGCGCTCGGTTTCGGGATCGTTACGTTTTCCAACGAGCGTAACGGAGGCACCTGAACTCGTGCCGGCCAAAGCGCGAAGCAATTTCCAATGTCGTTCCAACGCCCAGAGCCGTGTTTTCGGCAGGCCGAACACGACGATGCGGAGTTTGTTTTCTGGTCCGATGCGATGAGCGCCTCGATCTTGCAGCGGACCAGCGAGCGGAATATTCGTGCCGATGGGAATGATGCGTCCCTCCGCGCACGGCGCGTGAAACTCGGCAATGAGCTGACTGAAGTAGCGTTCGCAACTCGTGGCCCAGGCGTCGGAAAGATCGATCAGTTCGCGAATGATCCTCTTAGCCAACGGCGCGAGCCAGAACGGTGACCGCAAGGGCGAACTGCGCGCATACATCTCGTGAAACATTGTGACCACGCGTCGCGACGGCGACGCGGACCGCCACTGTTTCAATGCGACAGGGAGCCAGCGAGGGATTCCCTTGGGTTGGAATCCATAGCCGACGTAGTGCAGCACCGCCGTTTCCGCGCCGGTATGTTCCAGCACGGCTCGCAAGGATTCTGCATTTGGCGCGAATCCATGCACGTCCACTTCGGGCCAATGCCGGGCTGTTTCGTTCGCGTGGTGCAGCGCGGCGAAATGCCAACTGTCGGTTCCGACCGGCCAATGCTTCCAGAGGTTCCAGCAATAGTCGCCCACGCCATCGATGGCGGGTGGCAACTGCGGTGCGATGTGGACCAGTGAAGTCATGCGGGCGTGTGCTGGAGATAAAGGTTCGTCACTTCTGCGCGGGATGGAATGGTGAGCGCACCGACCACGGCGCGCGCGACATCCGGCGGCTGAAGAAACTTGCTCGGCTCATAAACTGAGCCTTCGAGCCGGCACACTTCCTCCTGCATCGGCGTGGCCGTGCGCCCGAGCATGACGCTGAGCACGCGCACATGGTGCGGGTTGATTTCGATGCGCAGCGTGTCGGCGAGCGCCTTGAGCGCATGCTTGCTCGCGGCGTATTGGCTCACGTTGGCGTGAGTCTTTTCGCCGGCAGTGGAATTGATAAACGCGACGGCGCCGCTTGCGGCGATGACTTCCCGCGCCAGGGCCTGCGTGAGAGCGAAGGGCGCGCGAACGTTGCAGCGCATCACGGCATCAAAATCATCGAGGCGCGCGGAGACGAAAGGCGCGGCGCGAAAAATGCCGGCGCTGTGAATCAGAAAATCCAA
Organism: Candidatus Limnocylindria bacterium; assembly: GCA_035489355.1. Classification (GTDB taxonomy): domain Bacteria; phylum Verrucomicrobiota; class Verrucomicrobiia; order Limisphaerales; family SIBH01; genus JANNGC01. The sequence goes on along the minus strand of DATHKK010000184.1, from coordinate 6,780 downwards.
ACGGCCCAACTGCTTTTTGATTTCATCGCTGAGCTTTCGCAGCGCCGTGTCGTCCGTGAGATCCGCCGCAAACGTGCGCGCTTCGCCGCCGTTGTTCCGAATCTCCGCAGCCACGGCTTCGAGCTTTTGTGGCGTGCGCGCGACAAGCAGAACGAGCGCGCCGAGCGCCGCCAGTTCCAGTGCGATGGCCCGGCCCACGCCGCTGCTGGCGCCGGTAATCAGAGCAGTTTTTTCCTTAAGACTGGCCATGTGATGGAACCGTCACGGCTCGACCTCCTTGAGCAAGCCGCGTTTCAAAAGTATATCCGCTGCGCGTGCCACCTTGTCAAAGGGCAGCCCGGAACGCGCGGCGATTTCGGGCAGCGAGTGCGCGCCGTCGGAGAGGTTCAGCACCCAGAGCGCGGGCATCACGTCGCCGTTCAACGTCTCGTAAATGCCATACTTGCTGAGCTGCGGTTCTCCTTTGGGTTTGAGGTTTAGGAAATGTGGTTCGTGGTTCGTGGTTCGTGGTGCGCGAACTGGAGCACTCACCGTATTCGCGCCGGTTTGGTTTTCGACTTCTCGAATGATCGCGGAAAGTTTCTCCAACGAATCTTCCAGCATCGCTGGTTTGATAAAATCGAGGTTGTCCGCGCTCGTGTGGTATTCGGGAAACGTACCGTGCTGCGAACGCATCAGGCAGCCGATGGGCAGATCGAATCCCGGCGAGCAATACTGCCGCTCATCGTAGCCGTAGGGGGAAAAATCAACGACGCGATGCGGAATTCCGGTTTGTCGGAGAGCGCGCTGCACTGCTTCGTCAATCGCCGCATCGCCGCGCCGTGATTTCTTGTACGTGAGATGGTCCGCGTCGCCCAGACACGTCAGCACGAGGCCGTGTTGGATGCGCGCCGTCATGTCCTCATTGCGGGCGAGCCAGGTGATGGCGCCAATGGTTCCAGGAATAAGCAGGAAACGATAAGAATGCCGGAAGGAAGTGCGGCGCAAACCCGTCAGCCATTTCGCCAATTCCACGGCGACAACGATTCCCGAGAGATTGTCATTCGCCAGCGATGGATGACAGCAATGACACGAAATCAGGAATTCCTTTTTCGTCTCGCCGGGAATTAACAACTCACCATAGCTCAATGCACCGGGCTCGATCGTTGCGTCGATGCAAACCTCGTAGTCGTCTTCATTGAGGTGTTGCAGTCGATGATGCGCCAGGCAAAAGCCCCAGTCTCGTTGGTAATACGTCGTGCGATAGGGAATCCAATCCGGGCGATCCGGCAGCGTGTGCAAGTGCGGCTTCAACTCAGCCAGCGACATGCGTGCGCGCACGGGCACGCTATAGTTCACGACGTGCAGGTTGGACTGCTGAAAGTCCACGATGCGTTCGCCGCGCGAATTTTTGATCCACGCATCGCGGATGTTCCATTCGTCCGGGACGGACCAGTCCAGCACCGGCATGCCACTCGGCACTTCGTGAATCGTGATGGGAATCTCCCGTTGAATTCTGCGCAGGGTCCGGCGCAATCCATCGCCTGTGATGCTGCGGCAAATGGGAAACAGTTCGGACGCCAGCGCGTGCATCCGTTCGCCAGATGAAGCAATCACCTCGCGCGAAGCCTGCAACGCAGACGAAGATGTTAAAACCCCGGCTTCTCCTTCGTGCCCGTTGCGACTGGCGCGCGCGGCTTTCATTGGAAGTCCGGGTAGCTGGCGTCGCGACCGTTCATGATGCACCGCTCGACCTCAGGCCATTGAATGCCAAACGCCGGATCGTCCCAGCGCACACCGCGCGCGACCGCTGGCGCAAACACAGCGCTCATCTGGTAAAACACTTCCGTGTTGTCTTCGAGCGTTTGAAATCCGTGCGCAAAACCTTCCGGCGCGTAAATCATTTGGCGATTCTCCGCCGTCAATTCCGCCACGACATGCTGCCGGAACGTGGGCGACTTTGGCCGCAGATCGATAATCGCGTCGAAAATCGCGCCCCGCGTGACGCGGATCAGCTTGGCCTCGGCGTGCGGCTCGAACTGGTAGTGCATCCCGCGCAGCGTACCGCGCGTGTGGCTGAACGAGATGCTGCACTGCACAAGCCGGGCATTCAGTCCGTGCCGTTGAAATTCCTCCACGCAAAATGTGCGCGCGAAGAACCCCCGCTCATCCTCGGTTGGCTCGAGTCTGATCAAAAACGCTCCTTTCAATGCTGTTTCAGTGAAGACCATAACTCCCCCTTTCACCGCCGCAGCGCCGTTACTGGCCTGACTTGCTACAAAATCCTTGGTTCAGGAATGGGCACGATAAACTTCCCGCCCCACTCGCGAACTCCTTTCATCTTTTCCATGATCTCTTTCTGAATGTTCCACGGAAGGATCAAAATGTAATCTGGCCGCGTCTCAAAAATTTTCTCCGGCGCATAAATCGGGATGTGCGTGCCGGGCGTGAAGAGTCCCTGCTTCTTCGGATTGCGATCCACGACGTAGTCGATGAAGTCAGTCCGCACACCGCAGTAGTTCAGCAACGTGTTGCCCTTCGCCGGCGATCCATAACCGGCGATGCTGTTGCCCGCGTCCTTCAGCACCGTGAGCAAGCGCAGTAGTTTTCGTTTTGTCGCCTTCACCTGTTCGCCGAAGCGCTCGTAGGTCTCCATGCAATCCAGGCCGAAATCGATTTCCTTGCGCCGCATGGTCGCGACTCGATCCAGGACGGGAGGTTTCTTCGCCTCCGCGTGCCGCGCAAAGATCCGCAACGACCCGCCGTGCGTCGGCAATTCCTCGACGTCGAACAGCGTCAACCCGTGGTGAGCAAACATCTTCTCCACCGTTATGAACGAGAGATACGAAAAGTGCTCGTGGTAAATCGTGTCGAATTCGTTGTGCCGCATCAACTGCAGCAGGTGCGGAAACTCCATCGTGAGAATGCCGTCGGGTTCTAACAGAATGCTCAGGCCGCCAATGAAGTCGTTGATGTCCGGCACGTGTGCGAGGACGTTGTTGCCGATCAAGAGATCGGCCCGGTCCGACTGCGCCACAATTTCCGTTGCGGTCTCGACGCCCAAAAACACGTTGTAGCTTTCGATGCCGTGATTTCGCCGGGCCGCTTCCGCAGTGCCAGTCGTCGGTTCGATCCCGAGCGCGGGAATGCCGCGCTCCTTGAACCAGCGCAGCAAATAGCCGTCGTTGCTTGCCACTTCGATCACTCGATGCCGCGGCCCGAAGCCGAAGCGCGCGATCATCATGTCGCAATACTCCTTCGCGTGCTGGAGCCAGGTGTCCGAATAGCTGGAAAAGTAAACGTAGTCTGGATTGAAAATGTCCTCGGCTGTTGCGCCTTCCAATTCTTCGAGCTGAACGAGGAACAATTCTTCGGACACTCGCACGTGGAGCGGATAAAACTTCTCCGGCTTCGTCAGATCGGCAGCGCGCAAATTGTTGTTGGCGATCGGTGACATGCCCAAATCCACGAAGGTGTGCTTGAGCGGCTGGCCGCTGAATCGGCAGCGCGGGCCGGCCCATTCCTTCGCTGGCGAGACGGGCGCTATCCGCGCACGAACAGCTTTTCGCCTTCCCGCGATTCCAGGTTCGGCGACCAGAGTTTCCGTTGGGTGGTTCGTCTTCAAGCAGCGTGAGCGATGGGAATGTTCGTGTCGGTCTCTTGCATGCGCAGCGGCTTCCAAAAAAAGTCGGCGTCAATCTGCCCGGTGCGAAGCAAGTGCTCGAGCATCGTCAGCCGCGTGAATGATCGGGTCTGAAATGTCTCGAAGGTCATCTGGATGCGGGAGAACAGCGCGCGCAATTGCCGCGCTCCGAGTTCGGCATTCCATTCGCAGGCAAAGGCCGGCAGGAGCGCATGAATCTTGTCGAAGTTCACGCGATAGCTGCGGTTGTCCGCGCCGGGCGCGCCGAAGCTCAGCCGGCAGCCATCGAAGACCTCCGCGATAATTTCCGCGAGTTCCCGCACGCGCCAGTTGTGTTGCGTGTCGCCGACGTTGAGCACCTGGCTGTGGATCATGGCGCGCGGAGCCGTCAGCACACACAATATGGCTTGTGCGATGTCGAGACCATGCACGAGCGGACGCCAGGGCGTGCCGTCGCTGGTCATTTTGATTTCACGCGTCGTCCACGCGAGGCCACAGAGATTGTTCAACACAATGTCGAAGCGCATCCGTGGCGACGCGCCGTAAGCGGTGGCGTTGCGCAGAAACGTCGGTGAAAACTTGTCGTTCGCAAGCGCGCGCACATCGCGTTCGACAAGCGTCTTGCAGATGGCGTAAACGGTTTGCGGATTCGTCGGCGAACGTTCATCGACAAAGTCCGAATCGGCCACGCCGTAAACGCTGCACGACGACATATAAACAAATCGCGGCACCTTCGCGATCTCCGCCAGCCGCGCGAGGCGCACCGAACCGAGATGATTGATCTCGTAGGTGATGTTGGGCGCGAGTTCGCCCGCGGGATCATTCGAGAGTTCGGCCATGTGAACGATGGCGTCGTGCCCGCGCAAATCCTCTTCGTTGATCTCACGCACGTCTTTGCTTAATGTTTTCGGGCGCGGAAGCCGATCGTTGAAGAGCGAGCTTTCGTTGTAGAAGCCTGTGTCGCAGCCCGTGACCTCGTGGCCGTTCTGCATCAGCAAGGGCGTGAGCAGCGAGCCGAGATAACCGTCCGAGCCTGTGACGAAGACTTTCATGAGCAATGTTTTCCTTCCCGTTCCTTCCTGATTTGAGCGCGATGTTTCATGCCACGGCCACCGCGGTCATTTCAAAAGCTGGGATCTGTTTCACCAGTTCCCTAGCAATTTCCAATGACGCCGTGGCGGCCGGCGACGGTGCGTTGCAGACGTGCAGCGAGTTTTTTCCGCGCACAATCAGAAAGTCCTCGACGAGCGAACCGTCCGCGCGAAGCGCCTGCGCGCGGACGCCCGACGCACACGGTATGAGATCGCGCTCCGTGATTTCCGGCACGAGCTTTTGCAACGAACGAACGAACGCGCGCTTGCTGAACGAACGCACCATTTCGCGCCAGCCTTCATCCCAATGCTTGACCGCGAGCTTGCGAAAGCCGGGAAAGAAAAGCGTCTCGCGCAAATCCTGCCACGTCACGTCGCGCCTCCTATAACCTTCGCGTTGAAACGCCAGCACGGCATTGGGTCCGGCGTGGACCGAGCCGCCGATCATCCGCGTGAAGTGAACGCCGAGAAATGGAAACGCGGGATTCGGCACGGGATAAATCAAGCCCTTCACGAGCGCGCGTTTTTCGGGGATGAGTTCGTAATACTCGCCGCGAAATGGAATGATGCGCGCGCCGGGTTCGCATCCGCCCAGCGCCGCCACCCGGTCGCTGTGCAAGCCGGCGCAGTTGATGATGAACCCCGCAGTGATTTCTCCGCCGTCGGTTTCAATCATCTGCTCTCCGCCGCGCGGCTGGATGCGCAGGACGCGAGTCGCGAATTGAAGTTCGCCGCCGCTCTCCTGGATCAACTCCGCGTATTTGCGGGCGACGGCGCGGTAGCTCACGATGCCCGTGTTGGAGACGCGAAGTGCCGCGAGACAACTGACGTGTGGCTCGATCTCGCGCGCCTGTTCGGGCGTGAGCTTTTCCACGTTCAAACCGTTGCGCTGGCCACGCTCCAGAAGATTGTCGAGCAACGGCAACTCGCGTTCCGCAGTGGCCACAATCAGCTTGCCGCAAATCTCGTGGGCCAGTCCGTGTTCTTCGCAGAACTCGCGCATGGAAAGATTTCCGTCGCGGGCCATGCGCGCCTTCAGACTTGCTGGCGGATAATAAATTCCAGAATGAATGACGCCGCTGTTACGCCCGGTCTGGTGCCGCGCCACGTCATCCTCTTTTTCGATCACCACTACACGCGCGTCGGGAGGCGCCTGCAACAAAGTCATCGCCGTGGCAAGTCCCACGATGCCGCCGCCGATGATTGCGTAGTCGTATGTCATGCCGCGTCAGATTCCAGTCACACCGGGTCCGGCCTTCGCTTGCGGCACACTGAGCAGTGCGGGCCGGGAAAAAGGACTGCTCTCGCGGTGGCCCCGGCCTGGTAGCAATGCCGGCGCATAGCTGAGTGCCCACAGCGCGAAGCCTCGCAGTGACCAGCGCACTTGCAAGCCGCGCCGCAGATGCGGACGCCCTTCCGCCACTCGCTCGCGGCGCACCAGAGTCACACCGAGGTCGATGCAGGCGCGCGCGTATTCCGTGCGCAAGTCCTCCCAAATCTCAGCCAACCGCTCGTCCTCAAAAATGCGCTCGCAACACGAGAGGAAACCCTGGTCGCCGCGCATCCGGCCCGTGGCGGTTTCGGATTGCGGATGAACGCGATAACGCGTGAGCCGCTCCGGCACGTAGTAGCCTGCCTGGCCTTCGCGACACACGAGATACATCAGCCAAAAATCGTAGCACGACGGCAGATTCGGAATGTCACTCCAATCAATCGCGCGGCGGCGCATCACCGCCGCCATCGAGAGCGGAATGGATTTGTCCACGAGCGCGAGGCGGTGCAGCGGGCAGTGCAAGCCCGGTTTCAACAAGTGGCGTTTCCAGCGATGCGTGTTCCGATGCGTGCGCGCGGGATCGATCATTCCGTTCGCATCGATGATGTAGTGATCGGAGAACGCGATGGCGGCGTCGGAGTTTTGTTCCAGCGGCGGCACCAGCTTTTCGAGGAAGTCCGGCTCCCATACATCGTCATCGTGGAGGTTGGCGATGTATTCACCGCGCGCTTCACGGCAACCGCCAATGACATTTTCGGTGGGGCCAATGTTCTCGTTGTGCCGATGATAGCGAA
>DATHKK010000183.1:0-3624 GCA_035489355.1 Candidatus Limnocylindria bacterium | reverse complement strand
CAAGACCTGGAATCGGTTGCCCGCTTCCTTGCCCCTGAAGCCAGCGCCACTGGCATAGAGGCAATGGTGCGGTATGCACAAGGCTCTGCGAAGTACCTCGCTGGCATTGACACCGTGGTATGTCGCGCGCGGTTTATCGCGTCCAAACAAGGCCGCACAAAATTGGTGGGCACAGACATCGCGAACGCCATCAGCGAGAGCGTCATTCCTTCGGACAATGCTCTTGTTAAGACTTTCGCTGCCGCAGACCGGTCACGGAAACGCGGCAGCAAAACGGTTGCAATGCCCTTGCAGCCGCAACGCACAACCGAACCTGCAACGCACCGGGAAACAGAACCGTCAACGAATGCACCGTCACGAAGCGTGACGCCTTTGGCGGTTCCCTGACGACCAACGCAGCGTTTTCGAAAAAGCCCCGCTTATGGGGCCGTTCGCATTTCGGCCCGAGTTTTGGACACCGGACAAGGAATTCCGATCAGATTGTCGGCCGGGATACATTCCACTGGCCTGTGTTCACGCCTTGGCCGCATCGTTGCGGAACGGCGACACAGTTGCTCCCGCTCCAATGGCTCGCCGGGAAAATCGGACAACAGAATCCCGCGCTAGTGAGATGAGGCGAGGTGGTGGCGCTAATCACCTTCTGAAGCATCTTCACCTTCTCTGCGCTGGGCAGTTCGGTGTGCGCGGTGAACAATTTGGCGCCGGCTCCCGTCGAAATGAAAGTCGGCTTTCCTCGTTGGTAGAACGCCCCACGTAAGAAGAACACCACATCACATCTCGGGCGTCGCGGTCATGAACCACAATCGCCTGAGGCGCCGGCATCCCCTGTCGGCGAGTTGCCACCCATGCTGAAACGCTATCCGCCCTCTTACGCCGTCGGTTGCTTTTTTGAACGGCAGTGGTCCCCGGCGTCAGGCCCAATCAGGCTTGGGGCACGCGCGGTTGCTGCACGAGCGCCGCCTGGTTGTTGATCAGAATTTTCTGCACGTCGTCGATGTGCGCCATCTCGGGAATCGCGCGGCGTTTCGCGATGTCGCGGTAGCGTTTGTATTCGGTGAGACGTTTGCCCAAGTGGGTGATTTCGAGGTGCCCCTCGCCAAGTTTCCAGATTTGCCCCTTGGCCAGCACTGGCGGCCGGCTGTTCCGTTTCAATTTCATAAAATCCTTCGCTGCCAATTTCCCGCGGATGAAAGACCTCCACTAACGCCGCTAGTGTAGCGCGGTTCGTTTCCACCGCAATCCTCCTGTAGCATCTTTTTTTGGTCATTCCGCCGCGCCTGGACCGGTCGGCGCAATCAAGTCTTTACCCCAATCGCACGATTCCTATTTTCATGATCATGACGCCAGTGAGTTTCGTGACGCGCCGCGCGACGGTGGAAGATTTGCCGCAACTGATCGCCTTGTGGCGATTGGAACAACTTCCAGTGGATGCGCTCGAAAAACGTTTCACCGAGTTTCAAGTGGTGAGCGATGAGACCGGGCAGGTGATTGCGACGATTGGTCTTCAGATCGCGGGAGCGCAAGGGCTGTTGCACAGCGAATCGATCGCGAGAGCGGACCTCTCGGATTCGTTGCGCGACCTGCTTTGGAAACGGCTTCAGGTGATCATTCAGAATCACGCGCTCGAACGGCTTTGGACCCAGATGGATGCGCTTTACTGGCGCGATCGCGGATTCGAAATCGCCAGCGATGAGCAACGCAAGACTTTGCCGGCCGCGTTTCCACCGGGCGAGGGCAAGTGGCAGGTGATGACTCTGCGCGCGGCCGATGCGAACGCCGCCGTCGAAAAAGAACTGGCGCAATTCAAAACGCTGCAACAGGAGGAAGCCGCGCGGATGCGCGAACGCGTGCAACTGATGAAGCGCATCGCTCTCGGCCTCACCATCTTTGTATTCTTGCTCGTCGTCGCCTGGGCCGTCGTGCTGTTGAAGTACGGTCCCCAAATGTTTGGCCGCCATTGAGGAGTGAGGACGGTCGCGCTCGGCGATTGCTCTGGCCCTTCGTTCAATGCTCGCTACGCATTGCGCGTTCCGGGATCGGTTCTACGTTGAGCCATGCTGAAACGTGCCAGCGCGAAGGAGATTCAATCGCGCCGTTCCAATCACCGGGTCGCGCCGCGTTTTGGGCCTGCGCTCGTGGCCCGCAAAGGTCTGAGCTGGATTCCGTGGCACACGGTGATCGGCCATGTCGCGCGCGGGTATGGCTTTGTCGATCCCGGCGTGGTTCTCAAAAGGTTGCGCGCCTTTGCCAAACCGTCCGAGGTCGGCGAACCGATTGAACTGTTGCGCGCCGGTGTCGTCTTTCATGCGCGCGGGCTGGTTAACACGCGCGCGATTCAATTCAACCTGGACTGGGTGTGGCCTTACTGGGTCGAGCAACAATTCAATCCGCACAGCGACTCGTTCGTCCCGCGCGCATTTTCGTTCAGCCACATCAACATCACGCATCGCAACTGGACCGCGGTGGGGCTGCCGGATTTTCCGCACTATCCCATTGTTGATCCGCGCGGGCTCGTCACTCCGTTGTTCGATGGCTGGTCGCTGGATTTCTGGATCGTGGGGAGTGGCGAACCGTTGCTGCCGTCGAAGGCGGCGGCCGCGGAACAGTCGCTGGATATTGGCGAGAACATTTCGGTGCGAACGAAGATTGGCGATGCGGCGCGCGGGTTGCGTTCGGAGGCTTGGGTGGAGCGCGACGAACGTGGTGCGTGGTGCGTGGTGCGTGTGAACTCTGCTGCTGGGAGTGGAGAACGACTTGTGATCGCAGCGCGGCCTTACAACCCGGAAGGCGTGAGCTTCATCGACTCGGTGCAAGTTGCGGACGACCGGCATTCGTGGACCATCAATGACATCGACACCGTTCAGTTCAGTCGTGCGCCGGAAAAATGCGTGCTCTCCTGCTATGAGACTGGCGATGTTTTCAACGCGCTCCAAACGACGATAGAGCAGGGGAAGATCGACTGCGCTGTCGGCATGGCGACGGCGGCGGGAATTTTCTCGGCCGACGCACCGGTCGAGATTCGCGTGCCGATACAATTGGAAGAACCCGTCGCCGAAGTCTCGACTTCAACGGCTTCCTGGCGCGACGAGTTAAACACTTGCGCGCGGCTCCAGATTCCCGACGAGCGATGGCAGCGATTGTACGACACGGCGGTGAGTACGGTGATTCTTCACGCGCCCGGCGAAGTGTTTCCCGGGCCTTATACCTACCGGCGCTTTTGGTATCGCGACGCGGCGTTCATCTTGAATGCCCTGATCACGCTGGGCGCGAGCGAACGAACGCGCCGGGCCTTGAACCTGTTTCCGCGTGGCCAACTTCGCGACGGCTATTTCCGATCTCAGGAAGGCGAGTGGGACTCGAATGGCCAGGTGCTCTGGATCATGGAGCGATACTTCAGTCTTACCGGCGAACCTGTTCCCAGTGAATGGACGGACGTCATCGAGCGCGGCGCACGTTGGATTCTCGGCAAGCGCATGCCGCAGGGTGCGCCACATCCAGGCCTGCTGCCCGCGGGTTTCAGCGCCGAACATCTTGGCCCCAACGATTATTATTACTGGGATGATTTCTGGGGCGTGGCCGGTCTGCGCGCCGCCGCGCGGCTTCTGCGTGTGAGCCAACCGAACG
>DATHKK010000182.1:0-4220 GCA_035489355.1 Candidatus Limnocylindria bacterium | reverse complement strand
TGGCCCAACGTGTGTGGCCGATCCCCGTTTCGCCACGCATCGGATTGGCCTTCACCACAGCGGCGAGTCCCTGATCGATGCGACCGGTCTTCTTGCGGACTTCGAGCCGGCCATCATCGAGCGCCGCCACGCCTGCGCTGTCGTAGCCGCGGTATTCGAGCCGGCGCAAGCCTTCGAGCAGGATGGGTCCCGCTGACTGTTTACCGACGTAGCCGATGATGCCGCACATGAAAAATCCTCGCGATGGTTTTAGATTTTGCTTAGGCACAAGCGTTGCGTAAGCTGCGCAAAGTTTACGAAAGCGCTCCGGCGCAACAAAGGGATTTCTTTATGGCACTCACACAAGGAACCGCGCGCATGTCACCGAATACGAGCGGCGTGCTTTCCATCATCATGGGCGGCGGCGCCGGCACGCGGTTGTTTCCATTGACCAAGGAGCGCGCCAAGCCTGCCGTGCCGCTCGCGGGCAAGTACCGTCTCGTGGACATTCCCATCTCCAATTGCATCAACTCAAATCTTCGACGCATCTACCTGCTCACGCAGTTCAATTCCGCCTCGCTACACCGGCACATTTCGCAGAGCTACAAGTTCGATCCGTTCTCGGGCGGCTTCGTGGAAATCCTCGCGGCGGAACAAACTTTCTCCGACACGTCGTGGTATCAAGGCACCGCCGACGCCGTGCGCAAGAACCTGGTCCACCTGCTCAATCACGACTTCGATTACGTACTCATCCTCAGCGGCGATCAGTTGTATCGCATGGATTTCCGCAAAATGATCGGGCAGCACATCGAGTCCGAGGCGGACCTCACCATCGCCACCATTCCCGTCCATCGCGCGGAAGCGGCCGGGCTGGGCATCATGCAGATCGATCGCGAGCGCCAGATCACGCGCTTCGTCGAAAAGCCGAAAGATCCCGCGGTTCAGGACAGCCTGAAAATTCCGAAGGACATGTACCAGTTCCTCGAAATCCAGGGAGATGGTGAAGACCTGCTGCTCGCGTCCATGGGCATTTACATTTTCAATCGCGACGTACTGCTCAAATTACTCGACAACACACTCACCGATTTCGGCAAGCACATCATTCCGGCGGCGATCAGCACGCACCGCGTTTTCTCTTACGTGTTCCAGGGTTACTGGGAAGACATCGGGACGATTCGCGCGTTCTTCGAAGCGAACCTCGACATCACCTCCGAGTTGCCGCGCTTTAATTTCTTCGACATGACGGCGCCGATCTTCAGCCGCCCGCGCTGGCTGCCCGCGTCAAAAATCAACGGCGCGCAAATCGATCACGCGATTGTGTCCGACGGCTGCATCATCTCGCACGCGGACATTCATCAGTCGATCATCGGCATCCGCAGCATCGTGAGTCCGGGGGTTCATTTGAACCGAACGATCGTGCTCGGCAGCGATTACTACGAATCCGCCGACTCCATTCGCGAAAATGAAGCCGCGGGCCATCCGCGCATCGGCATCGGGGCGAACACGCGGATTGAGAATGCGATCATCGACAAGAACGCGCGCATTGGGGAAAAGGTCATCATCACGCCCAAGGACAAACCCGAGAATGTGGACCACCCGCTCTATTTCATCCGCGATGGAATTGTGATCATCCCGAAGAACGGCGTCGTTCCACATGGGACGGTGATTTGAAGGGGCGGGCGAAGCAGCGTGAACAACAAAGGACGACAACTCACGATCGGGGCGATCGGGCTTGTTACGGCGCTGTCGGGTGTAATGTTTCGCTTGGTTGTTTTAGATCCACGCACTCATGACTCGATTGCGCTGATCGCTTCGTTCGGTCGCATTCGTAAAGCTTCAGGACCACTTTGGAACGCTTATGACGGCGCCTCAGTGCATAACATGCTGGCCAGCATCGCATTGGCATTATTCTACGCCGGACTCGTGCTCATAGTTGCGTCAGTCATCGCATGGTTGGTTGGTTCGCAAAAAGGCGAAGAAGACGATAGGGCCGCTTCCTGAGAAATCAGGCAATCACCAACGCAGCAGAAAAAACAAAGTGGCACTCAATAATCCGACCGCCACGAGCCACCAGAAAACTTTGATCGGCGACCGCTTCGGTTTGCCGAACTCGCGTTCCGTAAATTCCTCGTAGTTGAACTCGTCGTCAGGAAGGTCGAGCGACTGAGTGGCGGCCTGGTCCGACCAGCCGGTGGATTCGTCGGAGCCACATTCGGGGCAAGCCTTGGCGCGGCGCGGCACATCGGCCCCGCAGTTCGGACACGTTTCAGGCGCGGGCATGGCTCAGTGAATCTTCCCGTGCAGCAAATCGCCAGCGATTCCTTTGCTCTCCAACGCCGCGCCTTCCACCGACGTGGGATCAATGCTCCATGCGGCCGCGAGGCGGACGACACGCTCCGTGTTCAACGCCAGTTGTTCTCGCTCCGCGAGGCCCAAGCTTACGGAACTTTCCGTGTAAGGGAGGCAGCGCAATTTCAAATCACGCTCCGCCTCGCTCGGCGTGCCTTGGTTCCACGAGGTCTCGCCGGCCCACGCGTAGGCGCGCACGACATGGCCGTTTTCTAAGCGTGCCCAGCCGTGATGCCCCACCGCGCGGTTGCGGGAGAAGAACTGCACTTCGCCGAGCTTGCGGCTCAGCCCGGTGAGAAATTTGAAGCACTCGTCGATGTCATCCGCGGGATCGGGCAGGTCGCAGCCCATGACGAGTATCCATCCGCGCACGGGCGGAGAAATGAAAAGGCGCGGCTCGAAGGCCGTCGCCAGCGCGTCACTCCAGGAACACGCGCGTGGATTGTGAACGGCCAGCGCGCTCTGAATCGCGTGCAGGTTCTGGCCGCGCACCGCCAGCCAGCGGCTCGGCGCTTCGAACAGCGCGGCCGAAAATCCCGGCGCGACCAGCGTTCGCTCGGTGCTTTGGCGGCGACGTATCTCGCGGCGCGCAATGAGACGCATCACTCCGACGCAGGCGATAATGGCTGTGACCATCGCAATCAGCATCATCGCGATGATGTCATCGTGGCGGGACGACGAAACTTCGGCGAGAACCGCGGGAATCGTCAGGATGGTCGTACCGTCAGCCATTACGTGGAAAATCTACTCCGCGCGTTCGCATCTTCAAATGAGAAAACGTGGCGCGAGAAAAATTTTTCACGGATGGCGGAAACGGAGCGCGGTTGTGTCTGAAAGACCAGCCGCGCTCCACAACTGCGAACACGTCCGAATCAATTTCGCAGCGCCCTATGTTCATCCTCCTGCATCTGTGGTTTTGTTTCGCCCGTGCAGGAGAAAGTGAACGTGCCGCCAGCCTCCGTTGATACCGCGAGCATCGCCGCGGCGGTCCAGCGCCTGGGCAAAAACATCGGCGGCTATTTTGGCGAAACCATCGCCATCGAAACCGTGATTGAAGAGCAGCGGCAGTTCGCCCTCGCGGCAGGATGGAAGATTGACGTGCTGCCCGCTCGGTCTGGAGTGGAACTGCTGGCCTTTCGACGTTCCGTCAACCGCCCGACGCGGCGCATCTACATTTCTACCGGCATCCATGGCGATGAACCGGCGGGACCGCTCGCAGTTCGCGAACTGTTGAAGGAAAACGCCTGGCCGGACAATGCCGGCGTCTGGATTTGCCCGTGCCTGAATCCCACGGGCTTTCCTCTCAGCACCCGCGCCGGCGCGAATGGCGTTGATTTGAATCGTGACTATCGGGACCTGCGCGCCGACGAAACCCGGGCGCACGTCTCATGGCTCGAACGGCAGCCTGGTTTCGATCTTTGTCTCTGCCTGCACGAAGATTGGGAAGCGCACGGTTTTTATGTTTACGAACTCAACCCGGAGCAACGCCCGTCGCTCGCGGCGAAAATGGTCGAAGCCGTGCGCCTGGTTTGCCCGATCGATCACAGCGCTCTGATTGATGGTCGCGAAGCTGTGGAGGGAATCATCCGTCCGATTGTCGATCCCGCGTTGCGACTGGACTGGCCGGAAGCGCTCTATCTCATCACGCACAAAACGCGCCTGAGCTACACCCTCGAATCGCCCTCGGACTTTCCGCTGACCGTGCGCGTCGCAGCCCTGACCGCGGCGGCGAAGATGGCCGTGATTGAGTTCGCCTTTACGGCAGCAACAGCACGCGATAAAATCGCCGGCTGACGATGGGCGAATCGCTGCACTGCAAATTGTCACCCGTGCCCTGCATCAAACCGGGCAACGTTTTCCAGTGCGTCAGGTCTTCGGTGCATTGAAGATAG
>DATHKK010000181.1:0-6773 GCA_035489355.1 Candidatus Limnocylindria bacterium | reverse complement strand
CGTCTTCTCCGAATTCTTTGCGGCAGGTGAAGTAGCCAAGGTCCGTGTAAAGCTTCGCCGTCGTGGGATTGTAATTGCCCGTGCTCAGATGAACGTAGCGGCGAATGACGTCGTTCTCGTTGCGCACGACCAGCAGCATCTTGCCGTGAATCTTGTAGCCCACCAACCCATACACCACATGCACACCCGCTTCTTCGAGCTGACGCGACCAATGGATGTTGTTCGCCTCGTCGAAGCGCGCGCGTAATTCAACCACCGCAGTGACCTGCTTGCCGTTCTTCACCGCATTCATGAGCGCGCCGGTAATGCGCGGATCGCCTCCCGTGCGGTAGAGGGTCTGTTTGATCGCGAGGACTTTCGGATCCTCCGCCGCCTGCTCGAGGAACTCCACGGCGCTATTGAAGTTTTCGAACGGATGATGCAACAGAATGTCACGCTCGGCAATGGCGCCAAAAATATCGCGCTGTCCGCGCAGTGTGGACGCCTGCGGCGCGATGAACGGAGGATCACGCAGTTCGGGCGAATGGTCGCCGTGATAAATCGCCATTAGTCGCGTCGGGTTCAACGGGCCATCGATGGAATACAAATCTTCTTCGTCCAGCCGCAACGTGCCGAGGAGCGCCTTGCGGATTTCCGGAGGGCAACTGGATTCCACTTCCAGTCGGACGGCATCGCCTTTGCGCCGGTTGTGCAGTTCGTTCTCGACGGCCTTGAGCAGGTTCTCGATGTCTTCCTCATCGATATAAAGCTCGCTGTTTCGCGTCACGCGAAAATGGCAGTAGCCGAGAATCGTTGTGCCGGGAAAGAGGTCGCCCAGAAAATAGCCAATGAGCTGGCCCATGAACACAAAGTCGGCGGAACGATTGTCGGCGCGCGGCAGGCGCACGAGCCGCGGGAGCACGCGCGGCACTTGCACCACAGCGAGATGCTGCAGGACCTGGCCGCCCTGTTGCATCTCGAGCTGCACGATCATGTTCAACGACTTGTTGAGCAGTTGCGGAAAAGGATGCGCCGGATCGATGGCGAGTGGCGTGAGCACCGGACGGACTTGCGCGAGATAATAGTCCTTCATCCACGACAAGTCTTCCTTGCTCAGATCGTTGACGTTGAGAAAGCGCGTGCCGTGTTTCGCCAGATCGGGGACCAGTTGCTCGCGCCAGCAAGTGTATTGTTCGTCCACCAGCTCGTGAACACGTTTTTGAATCGCCTGAAATCTCTCCGTGGCTGTGAGTCCATCGACGCTGCGCCCGACGACGTCGCTCTCGATCTGTTGCTTCAACCCCGCCACACGCACTTCGAAGAACTCGTCGAGGTTCGAGCTGAAGATGGAAAAAAACTTCACTCGTTCGAGCAGCGGCACCGCGGGATCGCGCGCTTCGCTGAGCACGCGGCGGTTGAATTCCAGCCAGCTCAGTTCGCGATTCAAGAAATGCGCGGGTTCGAAAGTCATTTGTTCCTCGTGTTATCGCTGAACGCCCGGCTTTGAGGAAGGCTTGCCACGTTACGTTGCGGTGAAAAAAAATCGATTGTTTTCGCCTGTCTGGCGGCACTTTTAACTCAGTTGCGGGGCAAAAGCGAGCAACGGTGTTCATGGAGCGCATGTTCGCTGCGCCTGTCTTTCGCGTTGGCCCGAGGCCGGGGTTGTGTCCGAGCGATTTCGGCGCAACCATTGCGCGTCTCCTTTGTTGAACGGATCTGAGCGTGGTGAGAAAGCATGAATCTGGAAACGCTGATTTCCGTGGCGCGCGAGCAAGGGGCGAGTGATTTGCACCTGGAGCCGGGGCTGCCCGCGACCCTGCGGGTGCGTGGCGCTTTGCGCACTATGGGCGAGGCGGTGTCGCCGAAGACGCTGGTGGAGTTTGCCCGCGACGTGATTGGCAATCAGCACTGGAACGAGTTTTTAGCGCGGCATTCTTTCGACCTCTCGAAAACGATTTCGCGCGTCCGCTGCCGGATCAACATTCTTCAGACCTCTCGCGGCGTTGGCTTTGCCATCCGGTTACTCAGCACGTTTCAAGCGACGGTCGAGAATCTGAATTTGCACCCTGACTTGAAGAGATTGGTTTCCGCCACGAATGGACTCGTCCTCATGAGCGGACCGACCGGGAGCGGAAAATCTTCGACGATGGCGGCGATGATTCAGGAGATTAACCTTGGCGAACCGCGGCATGTTATCACGCTGGAAAGTCCGATCGAGTACGTGTTTCGTCCACGGCATGCGTTCATTCGTCAGCGCGAAGTCGGGCGCGACACACCGAGTTTCGAACAGGCGTTGCTCGATGCGTTGCGCGAAGATCCCGATGTGCTAATGGTCGGCGAGATGCGCGATCCCGAGACGATGCGGCTCACGCTGAACGCCGCCGAGACGGGTCATCTTGTATTGGCGACGGTGCATTCCTCGACGTGCATCGAAGCGTTGCAGCGCGTGGTTAGCGCGTTCCCGGCAGAAATTCAAAATGCGGTGGCCGCGCAACTCGCGGACTCTTTGGTGGCGGTGATTGCGCAGCGGTTGCGGTTTCGCGCGGACCTCAACATCCGTGTGCCGGAGTGCGAGATTTTGATCCCGAATAATCCGGTGAAGATGTTCATCCGCAATCGCGAGTTCTTCAAAATCAATCAGGTGATGGAGACGGGCGCGGAGTCGGGCATGTGGACCTTCGCGCGCTACCAAGGATGGCTGAGCAAGCGCACGACGTGGCATCTGCCGAACGCCGGCGACGAAGCGCCGGACACGGAACCAGCGGACGTTGCGCCTTTGCCGGGAGCGGAGGCAGGGCGGAGCAAGATGGCCAAACCAACTGTTGCGCCGGCGTCGGAACACGCTGCGCCGGCGACGACGGCGCAGTCCGATGCGCCCATTGAAATTGAGCCCGTCGAAGGAGGACTGGGCGCGGTGCTGCGGAAATTGGGATCGTAAGTCGCAACCGCAGCCATGTGGAGTGCGGTGACTTGTCACCGTCGAACGGAGAGGCGCATGATGACGGTCGCGCGCCGCTGAACGCGGCTCTGCTTGGGCCGACAAGCAGTCCAAAATCCTGGCGGAAGTTGCGAACCATTCGCGCATGTTGGATGTAGAAGATTGAGACGCTTAACGATGGCTTAATGTCTCGCCGGTTGAACTCTGTGGACACCAAATGAAACTATTTTTACAAGCTTTGGCGCTATGCGGCGCGTGCTCTTTGCTGGCGCAGAACTTCGAGGGCGGGCCGCCGCCGGGTGGGCAGGGTGGAAGTTTCGGCCCGATGCAGCAGCCAGAGACGAAGCTTGTGCCGCAGTTCGACAAGGACGGGAACAAGCGTCTCGACGCGACCGAGCGAAAAGCGGCGCGCGAATTCATCCAAGGCGAACGCGCGGCTGGACGAGGACGCCGCGGACCGGGCGCATTCAATCGCCGTGGCGAGGAGCAGGAGCCGCCTCAACCGGGACCAAAAGTTTCGCCGACCGAAGTTCGATCTTATCCGGACGCACCGCTCTACGCGTCGAATGTCGTTCGCACATTCTTCCTGGAATTCGACAATGCGGATTGGGAGAAGGAGCTTTCCGATTTCAACAACACCGACGTGGAAGTTCCGGCCAAGTTGATGGTCGATGGAAAAACTTATCGTGATGTCGGCGTTCATTTCCGCGGCGCGTCGTCGTATTTCACTGTGAGCGAAGGGCGCAAGCGGTCGTTGAATCTGTCGCTGGATTTCGACCACGACAAACAAAACATCGGTGGTTATCGCACACTGAATCTTCTGAACTCACACGAGGACCCGACGCGCGCTGGAAAGTGCCGGGCAGCCCGAACGGTCAGGGGAACCTGAAATACCTCGGCGACGATGTGGCGAAGTACCAGCGTATCTACGAACTCAAATCCAAGGAAGATTCCAAGGCGTGGGTGGACTTTGTTCAGCTTTGCAAAGTGTTGAACGAAACGCCCAGCAACAAACTGGAGGCGGCGCTCGCGCCGTTGCTGGACATCGACGGCGTGCTGAGATTTCTCGCGCTCGAAAATGCGCTCATCAACAACGACGGGTATTGGGTTCGCACGAGCGACTACAACATTTATCAGGATGCGAAAGGGAAGTTTCACATTCTGCCGCACGACATGAACGAGACGTTTGCCAGGCCAGGCAGGCCGGGCTTCGGTGGAGTCGTGTTTGGACCGGCCATGCCGATCGCGGCGGAAATGTTTTCGCAGGGAGACAAGAATTCCGACAAGAAACTCACGGGCGAAGAGTTTGTGGCACTGGCGGGCGCGTGGTTCGATAAGTTGGACAAGGGCATAGAAGGCAAGGTGACGCAGGAGCAGTTCACGGGTCCGTTCCTTGTGCCAGCGCCGAATGGCGCACCCGGCGGAGACGCGCCAGTGCGCGGTGGTTTTCAACCGAAAACGTTCGCCGGCCCCGGACTGTTCGACGTGCTCGATCGCGACAAAGACGGCACGCTCACTCGCGCGGAAATGTCGGACGTTTTTTCAAACTGGTTTGCGAAATGGGACGCCGCGAAAGCTGGCATGCTCACGGAAGAAAAAGTGCGCGCTGGCCTGACCGAAATCTTGCCAGGCCCGCCTCCGTTCGGACGCGGACGTGGAGGGCGTGGTCCCGGCGGCGGCATCAAAGTGGAAGGCGTGAAGCTCGACCCGCTCGTGGCCGCGAACGATCCCGACAAGCCGCTCATCTCGAAGTTGCTCGCCGTGCCCGCGCTGCGAACGCGCTATCTTGGATACGTGCGCGACATCGCGGACAAATGGCTGGATTGGAAAAATCTCGGCCCACTCGCGCAGCAGTATCAATCAATGATCGCCGCGGACGTGCGGGCAGACACGCGCAAGCTCGATAGCTCGGATGACTTCGTGAAGAGTCTGACTGAAGACATTTCGGGAAAAGGTTTTGGTCCGGGCGGTGGCGGCTCAATCAGTCTGAAAAGTTTTGCCGATCAGCGGAGAACGTTCCTGTTGGATTATCCAGAGAGCCTCAAGCCGGCGCGTCCCTGAACATCGATTCCCAAAGCTCTCGGTGCGATCGCGCGCACATCATTGAAGTTGTCAGCGGCTTCATCCACGCCCATGCGGGACTAACACCTACAACCGCATTGCGCTGGTAAAAGCCAGCGCACTTCGCACGTTGGTTTCGTGCGAAATCACCAATGTTTGCAGCCACTTTGCGCCCTCTGAATAGCCAGTGGAGAACGCTAGTCCGATCCTGTATAATCAATTGCCACCCAAGGCAAAACGGCATTGGGGGCCATAAGGAAAGTATTTATGAAAATCTCATTCGTCCGGCAGTACAGCGTCGGTCTGGCGGCTGGATTGACGTTCTTTCTCGGTTGCGCCCGGCCTTCGGCGGAACCTGATCAACCACGCTCGGTCGTCGCGCCGACCTCGCCGCCGATCGCCTTGGTGGCGCAAACGGCACCCGTTGTGCCGGCACCGACAAATGCCGAACCGGGGCAGCCTGCTGTCACCGACACCAACGCTCCCGCTATCATCGAGCGCATTCCGCCCACGGCGAATCCCGAGAACGTTGCGTTGTCCACCGGCCTTTCTGAAGTGGTGAAGCTCGCGCAATCCGGCGTCGGCGAAGACGTGATTCTCGCCTACGTCGAAAAATATTCAGGCCGGTTCGATGTGGGCGCGGACCAGATTCTTTATCTAAACGATCTTGGAGTCTCGAGCACCGTGATCACTTCCATGTTGAAGCACGATGGCAGCGAGGCGGCTGCGGCACCCGTGCCAGCAACGCCGCTCCCATCAGCCGTGCAAACTCAGGTCGTATCCAACGTGCCGGAGACGCAACAAGTCGTCGAGCCTCCGTCGGCGCCCGTGGCCACCACCGTCGCTCCGCCGCCCACTTCCACGGACGCGGCGTATTTTTATGACTCACTCTCGCCTTACGGCAGTTGGCTGTATCTCTCCGGCTACGGCTGGTGCTGGCAGCCGACGGTGGCGGTTTCCGTCAACACCTGGCGTCCTTATAGTGACCGCGGCCGCTGGTACTGGTCCGATGCGGGCTGGTATTGGAACTCGGATTACAGTTGGGGCTGGGCAGCGTTTCACTATGGCCGCTGGTATTGCCACCCTCGCTCGGGCTGGGTTTGGAACCCCGGCCGAGTTTGGGCTCCCTCGTGGGTGAGCTGGCGCTATTCGCCGGGCTATTGCGGCTGGGCGCCGTTGCCGCCGGAAGCCCGTTTCGTCAGCGGAGTGGGTTTCACGTATCGCAGCCGGCACGTGGGCATTGGCTTTGATTTCGGCCTGAGCGATTTCCACTACTCGTTCGTTCACATCAATAACTTTTGCGACTACGCGCCCTACCGTCACTTCGTGCCGCGTTCGAGCGTGCGGAACGTTTATCGGAACACGACGGTCGTGAACAATTACATCGTCGGTAACAACAACACCGTCATCAACCGCGGCGTCGGTCGTGAAACGATCGCGCGTTCGAACCCGAACAGAATCCGCGAGGTCGCGGTGCGGGATGTGTCGGCGCAAAGGATTTCCCAGGGCCGGATGGATCGCGTGGAGCGGCAAGGCAGCCAGTCGGTGGTGTTTCGCCCGCAGTTGCCCGCCACGCCGCCGCCGATCAGGTCAACACAGTTCGCGAGCCGCCAGGGCGGACAAGTTCCGACCTCAGTCGGTCGCGGGCCTGCCGCAGGCAACACCGCAGTCCGCAACAACGCAGCAGCCACGCAACCGGCTACGCAGGGCCGGGCGCCAACTTCACCAGGCCGGACCGCAGTGGGAACGACCACAGAAACCAGGAGGGACGCTCAGGCGGGCGCTGGCTCGCAAG
>DATHKK010000180.1:0-2016 GCA_035489355.1 Candidatus Limnocylindria bacterium | reverse complement strand
CGCCGGCACGAGCCGCGCGAGCCGATCCTTCATCACGTAATCGTTGGCGCCGCTCTTCATAGCGGACACCGCGATATCTTCTCCGATGTGGCCAGAGACGATGATGATAGGAATGTCGTAACCGCTCTCGTGGAGAGTCTTGAGCGCCGCCGGCCCGCTGAAACGCGGCATGACGTAATCAGAAATGATCACGTCCCATTTGCCCTGGGCGAGGGCCGCGCGCATATCCTCGTCATTCTCGACGCGCACGTAATCCGGCCGATAGCCGCCGCGACGCAGCTCGAGGAGCATTAACTCCGCGTCGTCCTCGGAATCTTCGACCAACAATAATCTCAGCGTCTGCATGACGTTTCGCTCACCGCAGCCATGTCACATCTTGCGCAGCGTGGCAATGGATGTTTGCCCGCGCAGATGGCGGCTGATGGCTGCCGGCACTGTGACGGAAAGCATGCGCGAGCGGCAATCGGGGGAAGTCCCGATAACGGCAGCGCATCTTCAAACCGCTTGATGGTGCGGCGCGTCGCTTCGCGCGCGCCGCGAACGGAGGAAGGAGCCGCCGTCACTCACTTGCGCAGCCGATAGAATTTCCGCGCGGCGTTCGGGTTGATGGTCGCAGGCACTTCGAGACTCGGCACGAGCGTCCACGGGCCAGTCACGTCATCCGCTTGCTCCAACAAATAGCCGACGGCGTTCCAGTTGATGAGCAGGTCATTGCCAAACGGCTGAACGATGATTGGCGGCGCAGAATTGCCCGTCAGTGAAAAGTTGAAACTGATGTCGGAACTGCCCAGATCGAACTGATGAATCTCGACCGCGATCACGTTGGTCCCCGGCACCAGCAGCGCCGCGCTCAAGGTTGCAGTATCAACGGTGTTGTCCGTCGGCGCCGAACCCTGATTATTCGCGAACGTGTTGAAAAGAATCGGCGTAGGCGGGGGCGGCATGGACGAACTGCGGAACACTTCGGTGCCGTTGAGATACACCACGCCACCATCATCGCGGCGCATCCATAGAGACAGGCCCGTGAAGGCGGACGGATTAGGAACATTGAACGCGCGTCGGAAATAAAACGTGGTGATGCTGTTGCCCGCCGTGGTGCTGTTCGTCCGGCGAATCCGCGTCGCCTCGTCGTCATCGCCGAAGCCCAGTTCCGCCACGTTGTTCGACCAGGAAACGGTTTCGACAAAGTTGGTCGTGCGCCACACCGTTCCCTGATCGCTCCCGTCATCGAGATACCGCCACGCGGCTCCGGCGGCGATCAAAGCCGAGGGTGCATTGGTCGGTTGTTGCGTCAGCGCGTAGGCCGCGAGCGCGCCGGTCAGTTCGCCGCCCTCGGGATTCGCCAGCGCCACGCGCCAGCTCGCCGCTCCGCCCAGCACGGAGGGATTGGCGAAAATGTTCTTCACGGTTTCGCCCGGCGTAAAAGTGAGCGTGCCACTGGCCAGCACTGTATCCGGCGTCTCGATGTTGTAATTCACGCTGACCTCATTCGTCGTGAACGAACTGAGCCGCACCGGAATGCCGTTTGTGAGAGCCGCGGTGGTGAGTTGCAAATTCCAAAGCGCGAGCCCAATGCCGACGGGCGCGTCCGGGGGCGTGCTCATGAAGGGCGCGAGTCGCGTGCCATCGATCGCGGGATTCCAGATGGTGTTGCTTGGATGATGGATGTTCGGCGCCGTGAGAAAATTGCTGCGGATGTCCATCTGATTGGTGCGGTAATTCCAGGTGTTGTCCCAGACCTGGCCCCACACGTCGCGATAGTTGTGGAGGATGAAGGAGTTCGTGATGGTCAGAAATCCATTCTTCAATCCCAGGCCGCTGGTGCCAGTGTAATTATCACCGAGGCGTGCGCCGACAGAATTCGCTGTGCTCAGAAGATTGCTCGCGTTCACCAAGGGGCTGTTCGCGCCGGTACTCCAGCCCGCTTCGATGCCTTGGCCGCTGTTCATCAACACGCTGTCGTAGGTCCACGTGCGCCGGCCTTCGCCGGACCACGCGAGCGCCTCGTGCAACGCA
>DATHKK010000179.1:0-4509 GCA_035489355.1 Candidatus Limnocylindria bacterium | reverse complement strand
TCCACCAGGTGCCCGGTCTCAGCAATGTTTTTCTGGTGCTGCATCAAAAAGGGATGATTTGGATGATGGAGAAAACTGCAGCTGGCGAGGAAAAAAGCGTGTTCGCTGATCTCACTCAGGAAGTGTTCAGCGAGCGTGGACCGAACGGTCTGCTTGATCTGGCTTTCCATCCGAAGTTTCGCGAGAACCGGAAGTATTACCTCAAGTATCAGGTGTTCGAGGAAGGCAAGGTTGCCACGCTCATCGTTGAGAAAAAATTCACAGCGGACTTCAAGAGCGACGCCGGACAATCATCGCGGCGCGTATTGAGGATTGTCAGCGTGGCCGAGGACCACAGCGGCGGCTGTCTGCAATTTGGGCCGGATGGATTTCTCTACATTGTCATGGGCGACACCGGCCCACACAACGATCCCAACGGGCACGCCCAGAACTTGCAACTGTTGCTCGGCAAATTGTTGCGCATCGACGTGGACCGCACGGAAGGTGATCTGGGCTACGCGATTCCCACGGACAATCCGTTTCGCGGCCGAGCGGACGCGCGGCCGGAAATCTGGGCCTACGGCTTCCGCAACCCGTGGCGCTTCAGTTTCGATTCCGTCACCGGCGATCTCTGGCTCGCGGACGTTGGGCAGGACCGAGAGGAAGAGGTGGACATTGTGCATCGAGGCGAAAACCACGGCTGGAATGTGTACGAGGGGTTTGAACCGTTCTCCAATCAGTATCGGGTGGAGGGAAGGACTTTCGCTCGGCCTGTGTTTGCTTACCGACGGAAATATGGCAACTCAATCACGGGCGGATTTGTCTATCGCGGCGACAAACAATCCTCGTTCTACGGCGTGTACTTGTGTGGTGATTACACGTCGAAACGCATCTTTGGTGTGACGCAGGAAAACGGCATTTTGAAATCAGTTCGTCAGATCGGCACCGTGCCACAAGGACTCGTCTCCTTTGGCACCGATGAAGCGGGCCACATCTACGCGGTGGGTTACGAAGGCATGATCTACCAGTTGGATTTCACTGAAGCGCGCTTCGACGAAGTCAAATCGGACTAGCTATCATTCCGCCTGTTACCAATGGAAGAACTTTAGGGTTTGGTGGGATCTATTTGTTCCGCTTACCGGAATCGTTGACCCAAACCGCGTCTTGCCGCGCAATGCTCCATCACTCAGAGGTTGAACTCGCTCCGTTACTGCTTTCGCTGTCGGTTCTCAGTCCGCCGTAAGAAATTCCACGGCAGAATTTCTAAATGAGGCGAAATTGGCGAAGGAGGCGCATGAAAAACCGAGGAAACTTTCTCGATGTGTTGAAGCGCAGCGAGATTGAAAATCTGCTGCCGCAAGGAGTGTGCGCTGGCACAGCGTCGCAAGCCGTGAAGCCAGGCGGCGCAGTACACGACGACGACATGCAGTTCGGATTCGCCACCGGCATTGAATGTTCCAATCCGAGCATTGGTGCCGAGAACGGCCATCGACTCCGCCGCGACTTGCTTGACGAGTGCGGACATTACAAGCACTGGCGGGAGGATTTGCAGCTTGTGAAGGAGATGAACATTCCCTTCCTGCGTTACGGACTTCCCAATCACCGGATTCATCTCGGACCAGACCGTTACGATTGGTCCTTTGCCGACGAAGCTTTGGGGGAGATCAAACGTCTCGGCATCATACCGATCCTCGATCTGCTTCACTTCGGTGTGCCGGATTGGATGGGAGATTTTCAGAATCCCGAAATGCCCGTTCACTTCGCGCGTTACGCCGGAGCGGTGGCCGAGCGTTATCCGTGGGTGCGTGCCTACACGCCGGTGAACGAAATTTACGTCGCGGCACGGAACAGTGGATTGGATGGAATTTGGAATGAACGGCTCCGCAC
The DNA here is from genome assembly GCA_035489355.1 of Candidatus Limnocylindria bacterium. GTDB lineage: Bacteria > Verrucomicrobiota > Verrucomicrobiia > Limisphaerales > SIBH01 > JANNGC01. Next base: position 2,643 of record DATHKK010000179.1, on the reverse strand, counting down.
GGAACCCGGCTTCGTTACCGCGCTGAAGCATCTTGTCGCCGCGAATCTCCTCGCGACGGCGGCCATCGCTCGCCATCGTCCGAATGCCGTTATCATCACGAGCGAGTCTGCCGAATACACGCATCACGTCAGCGTTGCGCCCTCGCACGACATCAAGCTGCGCAACAAACTTGTTTTCGTCTCGCTCGACTTGCTCTATTCTAAAGCACCCGATGCGGACGTGCTGATGTTTCTCCAGGACAACGGCATGTCTCGTGAAGAATTCATGTGGTTCATGAAAACGTCGCCGTCCGGTTTTCAGATCATGGGCAACGACTACTACGGCCATAACGAAAAGCTTCTCCTGCCCGATGGCGCCGTGACGTTCGGCGAAGATGTGCTCGGCTGGTATCTCATCACGCAGCGTTATTATCGCCGCTACTACAAACCAGTGATGCACACCGAAACGAACACCTTCAATCCAGACGCCGCGCCTGGCTGGCTCTGGAAGCAGTGGGTCAACGTGCTGCGCATGAGGCGCGATGGCGTGCCTGTTCTCGGCTTCACGTGGTACAGTTTGGGCGACCAAGTGGATTGGGACACGCAGCTTGCGCAGAAGAACGGTCGCGTGAATGCCTGCGGCTTGTTCGACATGGAACGAAAACCCAGGCTAGTCGCCGCCGCGTATCGAAAACTCATTGAGGAATTCGGCAGCATCACGGCTCTCGCTCACGGCGAGATGTTCGAATTCACGGAACGAAACGCAGTGCCGCGTCTGGAGATTTGAGATGTTTTCAATCTGAATTGGAGGAATTAAATTATGCTGAAAATCGCAATCATCATCGGAAGCACACGACCTGGCCGCAACGGCGAGGCCGTGGCCAAATGGGTTTACGAAATCGCACAAAAGCGACTGACGCCGAGTTCGAGATCGTGGACATCAAAGACTTCAACCTGCCGCTCCTCGATGAACCGGTGCCGCCCTCAATGGGGCAATACAGTAAGCCTCACACCAAAGCGTGGGCCGCCAAGGTCGGTTCTTTCGATGGCTATGTCTTCGTGACTCCCGAGTACAATCACAGCATCTCCGGCGCGCTCAAGAACGCGATCGATTTTCTCTTTGCCGAGTGGAACAACAAGGCGGCTGGCTTCGTCAGCTACGGCGGCGCCGGCGGGGCGCGCGCGGTCGAGCAGCTACGCCTGGTGCTGGCCGAGGTGCAAATCGCCACGGTGCGCAACCAAGTCCTGCTCTCCCTGATTACCGACTTCGAGAACTACAGCGTCTTCAAGCCGGCTCCCCATCACGAGAAGTCTGTCAATGCAACGTTCGATCAGGTCATCGCGTGGGGCGGGGCGTTGAAGACGCTGCGAGAGAAACAAACGAGGTGAACTCTTGCTCGACCACGTCTTCATAACCGTCAAGGATCTCGATCGATCGATTGCCTTTTACGAGACGGCTTTCAAGCCGCTCGGCATTCGTGCATGCCATCGATTACGACGGCAAGGATGGCCCCGAAGGACATCCCGACCTCAAGGGCTTCGGACGGGACGGTCGCGTATTCTTCTGGCTCAGGCAGGGCGATGCCGACGCCATGGCTGCGCATATCGGTTTTGTCGCCAGGAGCGAGGCCGAGGTGAATGCGTTCTACGAGGCAGCAATGGCGGCGGGCGCAACCGACAACGGCAAGCCCGGCGCGCGCCTGTATTACGATCCCCGTTATTACGCTGCGAATGTTCTCGATCCCGACGGTTACAGTCTCGAGGCGGTCTACAAGAGCTGGCAACACCGCCAAACATAGCGCCTCGAAATTTTCAAAGAGTACCGATCTGTGCCTTCGTAATCGCCACCTACGCCAGACGCATCGATTCCCCGAAGCAAAGCGTCCTGAAACGTGACTGCGGAATATTGCGCGCACGTCGCGCTTCCTCCAAGGCGCGTAACGGTTCGTCGATGCTCTCGGATGTCAGGTGGAACGTGCCGAAATGCATGCCGATGCTTTCGGAGGCTTCGAGATCGAGGTGAGCCTGCACCGCCTCCGCCGGATTCATGTGAACCGACTGCATGAACCAGCGCGGCTCGTAAGCGCCGATGGGCAGGAGCGCCAGATCAATCGGACCGAGCCGTCGCCGAACGGCGTGGAAGAAGTCCGCGTATGCAGTATCGCCCGCGAAAAAGATACGCGTGCCGCCTGCGGACAACATGAATCCGCCCCACAGGGCGCCATCTCGATCCAGTGGACCCCGCGCCGAGAAATGCTGCGCAGGCGTCAGGGTGATCGCCAACGCGGAGGTCTTCGCCTCCTGCCACCAATCGAGTTCCTCGACCCGTTGGATTCCAGATGACCGTACGAGTGGCCCGTTCCCCAAGGGCGTCACAACGACAGGATCGAAACGTTGCGCGAGCATGCGGAGCGTCCGCAGATCGCAGTGATCGTAGTGATTGTGACTCAGCAACACGGTCGAGATAGGCGGCAAATCATCGAACGATACGGCTGGCCGCCGGACTCGGTTTGGACCCACCATGTTCAGCGGACCAGCACGCTTGGAATACATGGGATCAGTCAGGATGTTCCCTGCCGCGGTTTGAATCAGGAACGTCGAGTGACCGATGAACGTGATGACAGCGGCGGCGCCGTTCAACGTTGGAGGCCGGTGCGGTGGTTC
>DATHKK010000178.1:0-5045 GCA_035489355.1 Candidatus Limnocylindria bacterium | reverse complement strand
AATTGGCCATGCAGTTGATCCCAAAGTTGCTGGCACTCGCACAAGGGCACGAGCCGATGAAGACAGGTAGAGATGTCGGCCACAGGCTCTCCGACCCCGACCGCGTGCTCGCGCGCCTCGATGCTTTTGTCAGTGCCTATGGCGCGCGCGCCACACTCTACGAAATGTGGTCGAGCCATTCCGCGCTGTTCGAATTGATGCTGTTGCTTTTCGATCGCTCCGAGTTTCTCGCGGAAGTCGCGATTCGCACGCCGGATCTGGTGGATGAATTGATGCTCAGCGGCCACCTGCAAAAGAGGAAAGCTGCGGCCATCATCCTCGATGAGCTTCGCCACGGCGCGCGGGACAAAGATCAGCGGCTCTGGCTGCGCCGTTATCATCAATCCGAACTCATGCGCGTCGGTCTGCGCGACATTCTCGGCCTCGCGGACTACGATCAGAATTTCGACGAACTCTCCGCGCTAGCGGACGCTTGCCTGCAATACACACTCGAAATCGTTACGCGAAAGCACAAGCTCAAGTCGCCGCCGTTTGCGATCATCGGCTGGGGAAAGCTGGGCGGTGCAGAACTGAATTACGGTTCCGATCTCGACATCACTTTCGTGGCGCCAAATGGCGTGAAGCAGTTGCCGAAACTGCAGAAGCTCGCAGTAGAAGTGATGGACCTGCTTTCCAGTCCGACCGAACTCGGCGTGGCGTTCGAGACTGACGCGCGGCTCCGCCCCGACGGCGAAAAGGGTTTATTGGTGAACACGCTTGCCGCTTATGACGAGTATTACCGCCGCCGCGCCGCGCTGTGGGAAATCCAATCGTTGACTCGCACCCGTTTCATTGCTGGTGAGACCCGGGTCGGCGAGCAGTTTCAGCAACTGGCTTCGACACTGACGAACTTCAGCAAGCGTTCGGCGGTCATTGCGTTCACGCCGGATTGGAAACAGCAGATCGCAAACATGCGCGCCCGCATCGAGAAAGAACGCACGCCACCGGGCCAGGACGCGCTCGCGATCAAGACAGGACGCGGCGGCCTCATGGACGCCGAGTTTGTCGCGCAGTTGTTTTGCCTCGCGCACGGAAAGCACGAGCCGAATACGTTGTTGGCTCTGCAACGCGCCGCAGAGGAGGGGATGCTGAATCAGGAGGACGCACAGCAACTCATCGAGAACTACCGTCGCCTGCGTCGCGTTGAAGCCGTCCTTCGGCGCTGGAGTTTCGCTGGCGAGACAGTGCTGCCGGAAGATCCAGCGCCGCTCTATCGCGTCGCGATTCGCTGCGGCTTTACCAGCAGCGATGAGTTTATGTCCGCGCTCACCCAGTGGCGTGGCGCCATTCGCGGCGTTTACAAAAAGGTGTTCGCGTAGCTGCTTGCAAAATCTTTGACCGACCTGACGCGCGCGCTAATCTCCGCGCGCATGTCGCCCAGTGAAGATTATCTCTCCCGATGCCGTGAGTTGGTGGACGCCGTCGAGGCGCAAAGTTCCGCCGTTAATCAGGCGGCAGATTGGTTTGCGGAAACGATTCTCGCGGGACGCATGGTCCATCTCTTCGGCTCAGGCCACAGCCGGATTCTCGTCGAGGAGATGTGGCCACGCTATGGATCATTCCCCGGATTCAATCCCATCGTCGAACTCTCGCTCAGCTTTCACAACATGGTTGTGGGCCCGAACGGCCAGCGCCAGGCGATGTTCCTGGAAAACGTTCCCGGCCTGGCCGACCGCATCCTGCGCAACTTCGATCTGTCGCCGAAAGATTCCGCGCTCGTCGCGTCGTCGAGTGGTTGCAACGTGGTGCCGATTGAAATGGCGCAAGGTTTCAAACAGCGCGGCGTCAAAGTTGTCGTGATCGTCAGCCGCAAACATTCCGAAGCGAGCACAAGCCAGCACGCCAGCGGCAAGAAGCTTCAAGACTTTGCTGACGTTGTACTCGATACGGGTGCTCCCGCTGGTGATGCGATGGTGCGCGTCGAGGGACTTGAAACTCCGGTTTCGCCCGGTTCCACGGTGGGCGGTTGTCTGTTGGTGAATTCGATCAAAGCTGAAGTTGCGGCGCGGCTGACGCGTGCGGGCCAGCCGCCGCGCGTCCTCACGGCGGGCGCGCTTGTCGGCAAACAACGCGCGACGGAACTTTTCGAAAACGCCTACGATGAGCACGCCCGCCGGCTGGCAAAACTGTATGCGAACATCGGGCTGCCTCGGACGTAAGTGGAGCCAGCTTCTGAATCCTGGCGTGCCGGCGAAGTTCTGTCGTGATCTGTGAACAACTCACCAGAGATTTTGGTTGCGCGCGGCAGAAGCGGGAGCACCGTTAAGGCGAGAATTCAGCCGTATGAATGCCAGATTACAACCGCCGCATCGATTGATTCGTCAGATCGACACGGGCCTGTATCTGTCGTCGGACGGGCATTGGGTGCGGAACGAAGATGATGCGTTCGACTTCCCGGATCTCCGCAGCGCGCTCGCCACGTGCGAGCAGATGCAGGACCGTGGGGTCGAGATGCTTCTGATCTTCGATCGTGAACGAGTTCATGATTCAGCGGGCGTGAATGCCTGACACGAACAGCAGGTTCTGTTCTTCAACGCGCCAGCACGAGCGTGGCGCGGGAAACTCGCATTCGAAGATCTCTCAGCACTTCCCCAAGTCACACATGATCTTCCGCAGCTTCTCGATACTCGCCAGCGGCGCTTCATTCTCGCGTTCGTATTCGATGATGTTCCACTCCACGCCGGCGACGTTCTCGCAAAGGGAAAAGATTTCCGGCCACGGCAATTCATCCTGTCCAATGAGCGCGTTCGGGTTGGATTTCGAGAACGGTTTCACGTGCGTGCTCACGACCCGGCCCGGATACTTCGCGAGATAGACGCGGGCGTCGGCGCCGGTCGGGGCGGCGTTGCCGATATCGTACTGAATGCGGACGTCCTTGCTCGCGCGAGCAAAGAAAATGTCCCACGGGATTTCGCCACCAATCGGCACAAATTCGACGCTGTGATTGTGAAAGCCCACGCGCATGCCTTGCGGCTTCACCTTCACCGCGATATCGCTGAACAGGTCGGCGGTCTTCTGCCAGTCTTCTTTCGTCTTCCGATATTTCTCCGGCAGGCTGGGAACGATGAGATTGATGTTCCCGATCGCCTGGTTGAACTCGACTGTCTTAGCGATCTTGTCGCCGAGCATGGTTTCAAGCCCGATGTGCGTGCCGCAGCATTTCAATCCCGCGTCATCAAGCAGCTTGCGCAAAGTCTTCGCGTCGCGTTCGTAGTAACCGGCGAACTCGACCGCCTTGTAACCAATCTTGCTGACGGCGTGGAGCGTGCCGGGCAGATCCTTCTCGCAATCCTTGCGCACGGAATAGAGCTGCACGCCGAGCGCAGGTTTCTTCGGACCGCCCTCGGCAGCGAACAAAGGCACAGAGCTGACGGCTGCGATCGAGGCCGCCGCCGTTGTCTTGAGAAAATCGCGGCGTGAGATGGTTTGCATAACGTGTTCCTTATTTTGCCGCCTGCTGTTGCATCAAGGGTTTGGGCTGTGCCTTCTGCCACTCCGCTTCGGTCACAGTTTTCACGCCGTGGATGTTCACGAACGTGCCCTTCTTATTCCCGACGATCACATCGGGCAATTTATCTCCGTTCACATCCGCCGCGACGACTTGCGTGCCGATGCCGCTGTCGTTGTCGATGAGATACGGCACCCAATCCACGCTGCGATCCGCGCTGCGCACCAGCTTGAACCAATACGCCACGGCTGCGCCCGCCGGGTCAGCATCGCCATGCGCGCCATGTGCCCAAAAGCGTTTGCCCGTCACGATGTCCTTCAAGCCGTCGCCGTCCATGTCCACAAGATCCACGGCGTGCAATTGGGAAAACACTAAGCCGTATTTATTCTCCTTCGGCGTCTTGCCCATGATGAGGTGCTGCTTCCACGTGGGCTCGCCCTTGTCATTTTTCTTTTCCAACTGCTCGTACCAGGCGAGGCCGTAGTTGTGCGCGGCGAGCGCTGTGACCACGTCCGGCAATCCGTCGCCATTCACGTCGTAAGCGTACATCTGCGAACTGCCTTCCGTGGGCGCGAAGGGAAACGCGTGATATTTCCACTGCGGATCGCCTTCGAGTGAAGCGGGCTGTTCCCACCAACCGCTCTTCTCCAACAAGTCTGCTTTGCCGTCACCATCCACGTCTCCGTAACCGAGTCCGTGCGTGAACATGTGATACTTATTGTTCGGCGAAATTGAATGCCACACCCAGGGCTTCGTTGCATCGTTCCAGTCCGGCGAGGCGTAGCCGTAAAAGCCCTTCGACGAGCAAATGATCTCTGGCTTGCCATCACCCGTGATGTCTCCCCACGTGGGCGATTCGTTGTCCACCACGTCGAGCACTTTGTGACGCGTCCAGTGCTCGCTGCCGCCGGCATTTTTTCCACCTTTGGGATTCTCATACCAGGAGGCGTCCTTGCCCGGGAACCCGTAAACCAAAATGTCGTCCCAGCCGTCCTTGTTGAAATCCGCGGTGAAGGCGAAAAAATTATCCGAGTAGGTGTTGTTGTGGCCCAGCGCGCCCTCGAACCCCGGCACTTGGATATTCGAGACTTTTCCAAGCGAAAAATTTTTCGTCGCGGGATAATACTCATGGCGCACATGGAAGTCCGGTCCTGCCCACCAATACGGTCCCGATACCACGTCCATTTTGCTGTCGTGATTGAAGTCGCCGATGTTGGCGCCCTCACTCCAGAACTGGTCGCTGAGTTGAATCTTCTTCCATGTGTGGACTGTGTAATCGGCGGCGAAAGCGGAGAGCGAAACCGACAGAGCACCGGCGAGCGCGAGAGAGTTCTTGGTCATGCGAAATATGTGGCAGAGCAGGGCGGGGGATGCAAGCGCCGGAGCGATGCAAGACTGCCGGGAAGTGCGGGAGGGAGCGCGTCGCTCCGGACGGCAAAACGCGTGAGTCAGGTGGAAAACGCGCCTAAAGCAAGTCAGCCAGCAACCCCCCTCTTTTTACGTGGCAAGGATACGCCTGAGCGGAAGGATTACATCGCGGAGAACCTGATCGTGCCGG
>DATHKK010000177.1:0-3441 GCA_035489355.1 Candidatus Limnocylindria bacterium | reverse complement strand
GATATTTTTGGGAATGCTCGTTGCGGGAAACGCTTTGGCGCAGGGCGATTCGATTCGCCAGGGCAAGCCGCTGTTTCCGCCCTCGCCAGCGCCCGTGAATCGGCCGCAGCCGGATGTCGTCGCCACGAACAGCAGCAGTCTGGTCTTAACGAACCCGTTGATCCCCGGCCTGACGAATCCAGTTCCTGGATTGACCAATCCTATAGTGCCGCCCGGCACGGGAATCCCCGGCGAACTTCCCACGCTACCGGGAACGCCGCCGACCACGCCGGGCGTTCCTCCGCAAGTGCCGGTCAATCCTCCGGGAACACCTGGACTTCCGGGAACAACGCCGGGCCTGCCCGGAGAGCAACCTGGTTTGCCGGGCGGTGCGCCGCCGTCAGACTCATTCACCGCCCCAGGTGCGCCGCAACCGCCGCCAGTACCACTCCCGCGACCAGTGGAGCCTACGCCGCCCAAAGCGCCGTTGACGCGGTGAGTTTTTAACGCGCGTTGGACACTCGTGTTGCGCGCCCGCTATCGTCGGCGGCGTGATTCAACGCGGGTTAATTTATTGCGCCCTTGCCGGTGCGCTGTGGTGTGGCTGCGACCAGAAACGCGAGACCGCACCCACGCAAGGTGCCTATGGTCCACCCGCGGCAGCACGCGCTCGCGAAGTCACGCGAACGAAAGTTGATCTGTCCGCACCGCAGCCTTGGAAGACCGGCGGATTGTCAGTCATTCAGGCTGAACTCAGCCCGGCCACGCTTTACCACAGCACGTCCCGGACACTTTCGTTTTTCACTCGCATGGCCGAGACCGGAATTGGAGGGCCCAAGTTCGCGGCCATGTCCACGGAACTCGGGCCGAAGATCTTTCAGCCGGGACAGAAGATCGATCCGGCATTGATGCGTGAGTCGTGGTTCGTGGTGTGGTTCGCGGGTGCCACGAATTGGACGAACTGGGATTCACCCTGGCTTCTGACGCTGCAACGGCGGCCCGCGGCAATTCACTTCGATACGAATGGGCTGCACTTCACGTTCGCGACGAACGCCGGCTACGCCGCGCTCATGCCGATGTATGGCTACTACAAGTCGGCCCAACTCGCGCAGCAACCCCTGCCCTTCTACGAAGCGATCGAAAAAAAGAAACGCGTGCTGACGTGGGAATGGTTCAAGGCGCTGCCCGCCGATCCGCTGGCGCGTGCCCGCTACTGGGCGAGCGTGTTGCGGGAATTTCCGCTGGAGTGCGAAGCGAGTTTCAACGTGGACGCCGCGCATGACAGCGTCACCATCCGGCAATCCTTTCGCTGGCTGTCCTGGGACGATGATTGGAACACCAAGCATTGGAAACTGGCGCCGGTCAGCCCGGTCCTCGCGCTCGCTTACAAGGAAGGTTTGGCGGCGGACTTTTCCAAAAAATCCTTCGACATGGAAATCTGCACTTCGCACGGACCTTATTACGGCGTGGAGAACGTAGATTCCTACGACGTGACTTTGCCCATGCTGCGCTACGTGAATGAAACCGCGGGCGCTGGCAAAGCATCGACTGGGTGGAGCAATGCGTCTTGCTTCGATGCCTGGCGGCAAGCGCACGTGGATGGAAGTTGGGAATCACTGCGCTCGCGCTGGCCCGCGTTGCGAGATGCGTTTCGGGAACGTGCGCCGGTGAAGTGGACAACCTTCTCTGGCATGAACGTCGCGCCCATCGAACAAACTGCCGACGCCCTGGGAGCAGCGCGCATCGCTTATCGATTGGGAGACGCGGACACTTATGCCATCGCCTGCGAGCGGTTCGCGCGCACCTTCACCCAGCTTTTCGCTCAACAGCGCGGCCTCAGTTATTTTCGGGAACGGCAACCGTGGCGCTCCATGAAGCCGATGGAAGAAAGCGCTTTGCTGACGGCCATCGGAGTCGGCGGATGGCAAACGGATTCATCCAGTTCACCACTTGTGTCCGATCGCTTTCCTGATCTGATGCGGCTTTGGCGTGATACGCAGCTTGTGTCAGGAAAACCCGCGCCTGCTCCGCAGATGAAATTCGAGAGGTTGATTCCGGGCCATGCGCCGACGGGATTTCTTCCCAGTGTGGTCAGTGAAACTCTTGAGCCGCTCGCAGGTCTTGTTTCCGAAATCGATGGCGAATCACTCCCGCGTTCCGCGAAGGATGGATCAACGACCTGGCCGCGCCTCGTGTGGAAGGATTGGAAGACGCCCACGGGCGCAGCGTGGAATTTCGGCCAGGTCTCGCCTTCCACGAATGAGTCCGCGCGTTCTGTGACGGTGCCCCTCAATGCGAATACGCGAGTAACAATCTATTCCGCGCCGTGACGTGAGCAGCCTCACGCCTCCGGCCCAAGCCGGCACGATGCAGTTGAAATGAGAAGAGAAACCGCAGATGACGCGGATGAACGCAGATAAGAAGGAGGCAAGGCCCACCGGCAGAAATGGCAAGGATTTGGAGTGCGGTGCGGCGCCAGCGGCTAAGCCGCGCGAGGTTTCTGTTCGTGGTGCAACCGCGCGGCCTCGGCGTGGATCGCATCCAACTGCGAATCATTCTTCACTCCAGCCATTCGTTCCAACTCGGCTTTGGAAACGCCGCGCTCTTTGCGAAAGTCGGACTTGATCACTTCGAGCTTGTTCTGCGCGCGCAGCAGGTCTTCCAGGCCGCTCTTGACCAGCGGGCGCACCTCCGGATGACGCGCCAGAAATTTCGCCACGCGCGCGTCGTGCGCCTGGACTACGGCCTCGATCGGAGTGCTCGCGGGCAGTTGAATCGTGTCGATGCCCGGCGGTTGATCGAGCGCACCCGCAGCTTGCGCGTTGCCGGTGCAAACCCACATGCCGTTGGAAAACTCGGTTTCAATATCGCAAACCCGCGCTTCCTTCGCGCCCATCATTCGCATCCACCACTGCGGCTTGAGATGATAGAGCGCCGCCATGCCCGTGCCCTGACGCCCCAGATGGACGCGCAGTAGGGTGCGCACGGCCGGATTGTCGCGGGCAAACGTGAGGTCCTCGGTGTCTTGGAGAAATGTGAAGCCGTGACTTTCCAACCGCTGACGCGCGGCGTCGAGCCACGCTAGATCGAGGTGAGGAAATCGCCGCGCATCCGCGGGTGCGTACTCATGGTGGCCCACGCACAATTTGCCGAACTCACTCACCACGGCTTCGGCGGCTTCTTGTTCATCCAGCGGTTGTTTGAAAAAGACGATCAGCAAGACGGCGCCCGCCACCATGAACAGGCCAGTCACCAGGCTGCCGAACTTGATCTCCACGGTTTGGCCGGCCGCGCAGACTTTCGGATCGTTGGGGAGGTAATGAACTTTCACCTTCGGTGTCGCGCCCGCTTTCAGATAGTCGTCGATGCTGACCGGCACACGCTCGGTAAAACTCTTGCCCGCCTCGGATTGAAAACGGATGGTCAGGCAATAACTTGAACCGCTCCTCCTGCGGAAATGCG
>DATHKK010000176.1:0-3376 GCA_035489355.1 Candidatus Limnocylindria bacterium | reverse complement strand
TGAAAATAGTCCAGCGTTTTAACGCTGGGTTGCGCGGTCTAACCCATGGAGTCCCGGAGGGACGAAAGAGACTTGGACTTCTGAGTTGGATTTCTGCCGTCCCTCCGGGACTTCTCCTTTTTGCGCCTCAACCCAGCGTTGAAACGCTGGGCTATTTTCAAAATTCCCTCAGGACAGCCCCATGCATTCGGAAAGACAGAGGCCTCGGGCCATGAGCCTTCTCTTACGGTCGCGCCGAAATCTCCAGCATTCGCTCGATGGGCAGCCGCGCCCGTTCGATTATCTCGGGACTCAATTCCACGCGAGGCTCCAGGTTCGCCATGCAGTCGTGGAGCTTCTCCAGCGTGTTCATTTTCATGAAACGGCATTCGTTGCACGCGCAGATGTCGCTCGGCGCTGGAATGAAAACTTTGTCCGGACATTCCCGTTTCAACCGGTGCAACATCCCGGCCTCAGTCGCGATGATGATTTCCCGGGCGGACGTCTTCTGGCAGTAGGACACCATCTTTTCCGTCGAGCACACTTCGTCGGCCAGCATGCGCACGGCCTTCGTGCATTCGGGGTGCGCGACGAGCGGAGCACCCGGAAACTCACGACGAATGCGCGTGATGCTGGCGTGGGTGAATTCAACGTGGACGTAACAGTTGCCGCGCCAAAGCGTCATGGGCCGCTTCGTTTGTTCCATCACCCAGGAGCCAAGATTTTCATCGGGCACAAACAAAAGATCTTTGTCCGGCGGCGCGGCATTGACGATCTTCACCGCGTTTCCGCTGGTGCAAATCACATCGCAAAGCGCCTTCACCGCCGCGCTGCAATTGATGTAAGCGATCGTCCAGAAATTCGGGTTCGTGTCCTGGAGCGCCTTCAGCTTGTCCGCCGGGCAACTGGCTTCGAGCGAGCAGCCCGCGTCTTTGTCCGGAAGCACAACGACCTTGTTCGGGTTCAAAATCTTCGCCGTCTCCGCCATGAAGTGGACACCGCAGAAAACGATCACGTCGGCTTCTGTTTTCGCGGCTTGTTGCGCGAGCCCCAGGGAATCGCCGACGTAATCCGCGATGTCCTGGATCTCCGGCACCTGATAATTGTGCGCGAGAATGACCGCGTTCAGCTTTTTCTTGAGCGCAATGATGTCGCGAGAAAGCGCGTCAAGGTTTGGCGGCGGCGTGCCCGACCGCGTCGGGAAGCGATCCACACTGGCGGGTATCTCAGCGACATCAATCATGCGCGCCAAGCTAAGGGTCGCGGAAAACTGCGTCAACGCAGCGGAGGGCGTCACTTCGAAATGTGTTTCACCTTGTGGAAAAAGCCGAGCAACTGTCCGAACTTGGAACTCTCGTTCGTTGAATGGATGAACAATAGAACTAAACAACCGACGAAATTATGAAAACGAAAATCAACCCGTGCCTATGGTTCGATCATCAAGCTGAAGACGCCGCCCGTTTTTACACCGGCATTTTCAAGAACGCGGTGATCACCGCCATCTCGCGCTACCCGGCAGTCGGACAGGAAATCCACGGCAAACCGGCCGGCTCGGTGATGACGGTCGAGTTCGAGCTGAACGGCCAATCCTTCACGGCGCTCAACGGCGGACCCATTTTTAAGTTCAACGAAGCCATCTCACTCCAGACGATGCGAGACGCAGGCAGAAGTGGATTATTACTGGACGAAGCTTAACGAGGGCGGCGATCCGAATGCGCAGCAGTGCGGCTGGCTAAAGGACAAGTTCGGGCTTTCCTGGCAAGTGGTCCCAAAGGGCATGGTCGAGATGCTCAACGCCCCGGACCCCGCCAAATCGCAGCGCCTTTCAAGCCATGCTGCAAATGAAGAAGCTCGACATCGCGGCGTTGCAGCGCGCATTTGCCGGATGACGGTCTGCGGGTCATTTGTCGTTTTCGACGTCCGATCCCGTGTCATCTGACCGGGTCATAAAATATTCCTCACGCCAAGTCCGCGAAGGACGCAAAGCCGTGAAAGATTTTCTCCGTTGGCGTCCTTCGCGGACTTGGCGTGAGCTTTTGGAAGTGGATGAAGTTCCACCGCTCCCTTCAGAAGAACTCGTTGCCCGGATCCAATTTGTCTCTTACGGTGTCTTCGACACCGAAGGAGAAGGCGCGACTGCCATGAACGATTCAAAGCCAAACGAAACCAAACAAAAGATCGACACGGCGGCCTGGCGGCAGATCGTCGTGAAATATCAGCAGCCCTCGACGCCGCGCGCGCTCTGGCAAATCACCAACACGCTCGTCCCCTATGCGTTGCTTTGGTATCTCATGCACCTCAGTCTCGCCGTGTCGTGGTGGCTCGTCGTGCCGCTAGCGATTCTGGCGGGCGCCTTCACGGTGCGCATCTTCATCATCTTTCACGATTGCGGGCACGGCTCGTATTTCAAATCGCGCTGGGCCAACGACCTGACCGGCTTCCTCGCGGGCGTGCTGACGTTCACGCCGTATTATCATTGGCGTTGGGAACACAACATTCACCACGCCAGCTCGGGGCATCTCGACAAGCGCGGCGTCGGCGACATCTGGACGCTCACCGTCGAGGAGTATCTCCAGGCCTCGCGCTGGAAACGTTTTGCCTACCGGCTCGCGCGCAATCCCTTTCTCCTCTTTGCCATTGCGCCGCTCTACCTTTTCCTGTTCCGCCAGCGGCTTCCTTCACGCGGCGCCAGCAAACGCGAACGGCACTCGGTCTATGCGATGAACGCCGCCTTGCTCGCCATGGCCGCCGCGTTCAGCCTGGTTTTTGGAGTGGTCCCGTACGTGATCATTCAATCGATCATCCTGATGGTGGCCGGCGGCCTGGGCGTGTGGCTCTTTTATGTGCAGCACCAGTTCGAGGGAGTTTACTGGGAGCGTGGCGACGACTGGGATTACACGGCGGCGGCGCTCCAAGGCAGTTCCTTCTACAAGCTCCCGAAGATTCTCCAATGGTTCTCGGGCAATATCGGCTTCCACCACATTCACCATTTGAGTTCCCGCATTCCCAACTACAATCTCGAACGATGCCACCGGGCCGATCCGATTTTTCAACAGGTCCGTCCGGTCACGCTCATCTCAAGCCTGAAGTCATTCACCTTTCGCCTCTGGGATGAAAGCGAGCGGAAGCTGGTGAGCTTTCGTCATGTGCGAAAACACCGGCGCCAGCCCAAGCAGAACACGCCGTCCTGAGATTCAAAGACGTGCGGTCCCGAACCGTCTCCGCGCACGCCGTGAAGGGGGGGGAACCGCCGGCCCGCAGGATACCGACCCAACGCCGGCGCGCGCAGAGCGACGCGCCTACCTTTCAATACCACCAGATAAGCGCGTTCTTCAGCTTCCCGAGTCGCCCAACTCCCGATCGCGCCGCACGCTCTCGCGCGTGCCTTCGAGCATCT
>DATHKK010000175.1:0-2590 GCA_035489355.1 Candidatus Limnocylindria bacterium | reverse complement strand
CGGGGCTGCGGCTCCTGGGAATCGCGGCGCGGCTCAGGAACACGGCGGTCCAATTGCCGCAACGCGTTACGCAGCGACTGAATTTCTCTTTCGTCCGCGGTCTTCTGCACTTCCGCCAATTCCAGCGTTTCCAAAATTTCCTCCAGTGTGTCCAGCACCTGGCGGAGCGAAGTCATGATGACGTTGACCTCTTCAATCGCTTCCGTGACCGCCGCAGGCGAGGCCGGCTGAAAATCGCGTCGCTCCGGACGGGGAGGCAGTGGCTCCCGGCGCGGCGGCTCGGGTTCGTACTCAGGCTCGCGAGGCTCACGAAAATCCTGCTGGGATTCACCTTCTTCAGCGGCGCCCTCGTCGGCTGCTTCGCGGCGAGCTTCCTCGATGTCCGAGTCCGGCAACGGCGCGTCGGCGGTCAGCGGTTCGCGCGGTGAAAAAACCTCGCCAGAATCGCTTGCCGCGGGCGAAGGACCGGCGGCTGCCGCACGCGGCCCGACGGGACGACGGCGGCCTCGGCCTCCGCGACGCGAACGCCGGGGCTGTGGGCGCTTGGCCGAACTGGCAGGCGCTTCTGATTTCGACGGCTCTTCTTCTGGCGTCATGGTCGGCGCAACTTGCCCATGCCGTTTGCAAAAGCAAAGCAAAACCGTGGTAATAAGGCTTTCCGGTGGCGCCGTAAAAAGCGCGCACGTTTGCCAGCCTGCCTGCCGGTGCTACGTTCCTTCCGCAAGGAGGACTTATGCCGAGAGCAATCTGGAAGGGAGCGATCAGTTTTGGGTTGGTGAATATTCCGGTGGGTCTTTATCCCGCCACGCGACCGGGCAACGACATCAAGCTCCACATGTTGCGCAGCCGCGACCAAAGCCCAATCAAATACAAACGCGTCGCCGAAGCGGACCAGAAGGAGGTGGCGTGGGAGGACATCGTTAAAGGCTATGAGTACGACAAGGGGCAGTTCGTCGTGGTCACCAAGGAGGATTTCGACAAGGTGAACGTGGCTTCGAACCAGACCGTGGACATCCGCGAGTTCGTAGATTTGTCGGAGATTGATCCAATGTTTTTCGACCAGCCTTACTTTCTCGCACCGGAAAAAGGTGGAGACAAAGCTTACTCATTGTTGCGCGAAGCGTTGGAGAAGTCCGGCAAAGTCGGCATTGCCAAGGTCGTGATCAAAACGCGCGAACATCTCGCCGCCGTGAAGCCGCTTGGCCAGGCGCTCGTATTGGAACTGATGCACTTTCCCGATGAACTCGCCGACACTGAGGAGTTGAAGCTGCCTCGCACCGAGCCGGGCAAAAAGGAACTCGCCATGGCCGAGCAGCTCATCAACTCGATGTCGGGCAAATGGAAGCCGGAAGAATGGAAGGACGATTACCGCGAAGGCTTGATGAAAGTCATCGAGGAAAAAGTCGCCGCGCCGGAAGGAAAGAAGAGCGCGCCCGCCGCCGCCCGCCGCAAACCGACGAACGTGGTGGATTTGGTTTCGGTGTTGCAGGAGAGCCTGAATGCGCAGACGAAAGGCGCGGGAAAAACCAGGAAGCCGAAGACGGCGAAACACCACGCGCAGCGCAAGGCGGCGTGACGTGGCCGCCACGCCGCTGCTGTGCTTGCGTTTCCAGATTGAAGCCCGAGCGCAATGCCTTACGCTGCGGCATCTGTTATGCGGAAACTTTGCCTTGCCCTCGCGCTCGTCAGTTTCGTTCATTTTTTCTCCTGGGGCGCTGAGGCTGCGGCAACATCGACGGGCGCATCCGAGTTGAGCTACGCGGAGATCAAAAAGCAGTTTGAAACAGACGACAGCCTGGAAGGCGTGCGCATCTCCACTTTCACGGCGACGGACGTGACGGTAATCTACAAGGGGCGCTATCTCGTTTACAAAATCAGCAGCCTCACCGAAACGCAGCGGCCGAAAATCGAAAAACTCATCGAGACGGAAAAAGAACGGCGACGCGCGCAAGCCATTCAGGACAATGCGGAAGCAGCGCGCGCGGGAATGCTCCGCGAAGTCGATGGCGTCGTTTACAACCTCATGAAAGACGCGCCGGGCTGGGTCAACTTGAATGGCGTCGCCCTGCAAAAAATCGAAGATGGCCTGCTGGTGGACATCAGTCTGTCCGCCGACGATCTGGATCTTATCTTCCTCAAGAACCTGCCCAAGTTCGATTCCGTTGCCGATGGAGATAAAATCACATTCCTCGCCAAGCCCGCGGGCACGGTGACTTTTCTGACGCGCACCGAGGTTCGCCGAACCGTGCGGCAGTACGACTGCGGCACCATTCCAGGCAAAGCGAGCAAGCCATCACTCGCGCGCTCTCCCAATGAACGAAGTGGCAAGCCGGTGTTGGATTCAACCTGGGACAGCAGCGGCACCCGATTTTTCATCACGGACGATGGCTATTTCGTCACCTGTAATCACGTGGTCGAAGATGGAATCCGGTTCGCGGTGAAACATGGAGGCGGGACGTTCCCGGCGCAAGTTGTCGCGACGGACAAGACGAACGACGTCGCCATCCTCAAGGTCACGGGAAGGTTTCCATCGCTTGCCCTGAACACGAATTCACTCGCGCTGGGCCAGCCGGCTTTCACGATCGGTTTT
>DATHKK010000174.1:0-4744 GCA_035489355.1 Candidatus Limnocylindria bacterium | reverse complement strand
CGATGCGACCGATGTTGTAACAAAAACCGGCGCCGGTGGTTCGCAGCAGCGTCGGGAAGAGTGGCGGCAGATACATCGTGAAAATGCCGAACACGCCCGAGAAAAATCCGACGAGCGGAAACCAGAAATAAACGAGCGACTTGTAGTCCCGCACCTGCACGAACGTAAGGAACATGGCGAGGAAGAAACCGAGGTACATCATCGCGATGCAGCGTTTGTAGCCGAACCGGCGCGCGAGCAGGGCGGCGAAGAAGTTCCCGGCAATGGAGGACGCGATGACGAGAAAAAAGGCGACGCTCACCAGCTTTTTCCGATCGGCCCCGGCCCAGACTTGGAGTTCTGGCAAATTGAACAAGTGCTGGATGTGCCAGAACATGAAGGCCCACCACGCCGTCAGGCCGCACGCGCACACCACGATGGTGAGCAAAGTGGTGCGTCGAATCTGTGCGCCGAACAAATCCAGAATCCCCGGTTCTTTGCCTCGTGCCTGGTTTTTGGCTGCGTGCCATTCGGCGGGTTCGGGCACGTGCCGGCGAATCCAGAACACGAGGAGCGCGGGGAGGATGCCGACGAGGAACACGTACTTCGGATGCGTGTCCGCCATGAGGAACGTTGTGAGGCACGCGAGCAAGACACCGAGGTTCACGCCGGTTTGCAATACGGCGGCAATCCACGGACGCCAGCGCTTGGGCCAGGTCTCGGACAGGAGCGATGAGCCGACCGCCCATTCGCCGCCGATGCCGAGTGCGGCGAGGAAACGGAAGATGAGAAGCTGCCACCAGGTTTGCGCGAAGCAGGAAAGGCCGGTGAACAAGGCGTAGGTGAGAATCGTGAGACTGAGGGTGCGACTGCGGCCGAGACGATCTCCGAGCCGGCCGAAGAATCCGCCACCGAGCGCCCAGCCGACTAGAAAGGCTGCTTGAATCCACGAGCTTTTTTCCCGCACCAAAGCGTTGGCAGTGTCGGTCGCGGAAAGGCCGAGGAGAATCGCAACGAAAGGCGCGGCGACCAATCCGTAGAGGTGCATGTCCAGGCCGTCGAAGAGCCAGCCGAGCCACGCGGCGACGCCGGACTTCACTTGCTGCGGCGAGAGGTCGCGCAGATGGCGCACGTCTTTACGCTCGGCAACGGCGGAGGCGACGGTCGTGTTCGTTTCGTTCATGGCAACGGGATTTCGCGCGAGGATAAGGGAAGGAGCGTGGAATTGGGAATGCCATTCTGCGTGAAGGCGCGGAGTTATTTCAAACGGCCGTTGGCGCCGCAAGCGCAGTGATGCGGGGTGCGGTGACTTGTCACCACTTTCGGCAGGCGCCTTGTCGCCGTCGGATGGAGAAGCGCGTGACCCTATCGCGAGCCGCTGAACGCGGCTCTGCTTGGCGGACCAGTCGGCCAAGCAAGAAAAGCGGTGACGAGTCACCGCACTCCAAATTGAAACTGTTTACGATGTTTACTGCACGATTCCGCGAATGTGATTGCGGGCGAAGGCCTGGCCGCTGCCGTCCGGCGCGGCGACATAGTATTGGCCTGTGCCGAGGATGATGAAGCTCAGTGGCTCGCTCCCATCACGGTTCAGGATGCTCTGGCGTGGCAGCGCGGCAATTGTCCCTGCGCCGATCCCGCGCTTGCCGCACACGAAAACCGTGTCGCCAAGCCGCAGCGGGGCCGAGGATTCCAGGTAATTCACTTGCACCGCGCGAGGCACGCGCACGACGGGCACGGGGACGTCTCGGAAAATGGGTTCAAGGAGACCGAACCAAAGCCACAAGGAAGCAACCGTGAGGACGAGGAGGATCGAGAGCTGTTCCGCCCAGCCGATCAGAAGCATGCGCGGAACTTTATGCTTTGGATCGTGAAGGAACATGGGCAGCTCGTTTGATTTGCGAAGCATCATTACTGCAAGTTTCATGGCCATAATTTAGGCAGTGCGCTTCTGGGACACAATCGAGGGAATTGCAGGCGTGCGCTGCCGTACTATTACAATCCGCGGAGTCCGCAGCCTACGGTCGCGATGTGGTAACTCTCGGATTGCGCCGTCGTACCCTTTCCCGCAAATTCCGCGGCTTATGTCGAGTGGCCGGAAGCAGTATCCATTCAATCTCATCGAGCCGAAGTGGCAGAAGTTCTGGGAAGAACAGGAGACTTTTCGTGCGTTCAATCCTGGAGAAGTGCTGCCGAGCGAACACCCGTTTGCGAAACGACACGGACTCGCGGGCAAGAAAGTTTCCGCCGCGGATCTCCCGCCGAAGTTTTATGTGCTCGACATGTTTCCGTATCCGAGCGGTGCGGGATTGCACGTTGGGCATCCGGAGGGTTACACGGCCACGGACATTCTCGCGCGCTATAAACGCGCGGCGGGCATGCACGTGTTGCATCCGATGGGCTGGGATGCGTTTGGATTGCCGGCCGAGCAATACGCGATCAAGACGGGCCAGCATCCGCGCAAGACCACGGAGGTGAACATCACGACGTTCAAGCGGCAGATCAAAAGCCTCGGCTTCAGCTACGACTGGACGCGCGAAGTGGACACGACGGACCCGAAGTACTTCAAGTGGACGCAGTGGATTTTCCTGAAGCTCTATAATAGTTACTTTGATCCCGACTTAAACAAAGCGCAACCGATCTCACTCATCGAGGATGCTTTGTCTGACAAACCTGCACACCTCGCCGAATGGGAAGAGAGGTATCATTTGCGGAGCCTGCACATCACTTTCAAAAGTGCAGTATTTCAATTAGCAAGTGAGCTTCGCGCCGAAGTCAGGCGGAAGTTGATCGATGGCCAGCGTCTGGCGTTCAGCAGCGAAGCGCCTGTGAACTGGTGTCCGGAACTCGGCACCGTGCTAGCCAACGAGGAAGTCATCGACGGCAAGAGCGAAGTGGGCGGATTTCCCGTGGTGCGCAGGCCCATGCGCCAATGGATGCTCCGCATCACCGCCTACGCCGAGAAACTGCTGGATGATCTCGACACCATCGACTGGAGCGACTCGCTCAAAGAGATGCAACGGAACTGGATTGGAAAGAGCGAGGGGGCGGAAGTCGATTTTCAAGTCTCTGGTTCCAACGAGAGGATTCGCGTGTTCACCACGCGGCCCGACACGTTGTTCGGTGCAACCTATATGGTGCTGTCGCCCGAGCACAAACTGCTGGTGGACATTGTGACACCCGATCAGCGCGAAGCGGTGAAGCAGTATCAGCAATTCGCCGCAGGCAAGAGCGACCTCGAACGCACGGAACTGGCGAAGGAGAAGAGCGGTGTGTTCACCGGCGCTTACGCCATCAATCCAGTAAACGGGGAGAAGATTCCGATCTGGATTGCGGACTACGTGCTTGCGAGCTACGGCACCGGCGCAATCATGGCCGTGCCGGCGCATGATGAACGGGATTTTGAGTTCGCAAAGAAGTTCAATCTGCCAATTAAACACGTTGTTGGGCGCAAGTATGGTGAACGTGAACTGGGGCCTGGTGACAAAACCCCTGGCGCTGACGGTTCATATTTTGTCGCGGTTACTTATTCGGTGGCGGTTGGTTCTGGCTCCGATTCGTGTTTTGTGGGTGAAGGAATCGGAGTTAATTCCACCAATATCGAAGTTTCCCTCGACGGCCTCCCCACCGCCGAAGCCAAAGCGAAAATCACCGCTTGGCTCGAAGCTAAAGGTCTCGGCAAGAAGACCATCAACTACAAGCTGCGCGACTGGCTATTCAGCCGGCAACGTTACTGGGGCGAGCCGTTCCCCATCGTGTGGAAGAAGGACGCGAACGGGAACGCCTATCACGAGGCGCTGCCGGAAAGCGCGCTGCCGTTGCTGCCTCCCGCGCTCGACGATTACAAACCCACGCCCGACGGCCAGCCGCCGCTCGCTCGCGCGCAGGATTGGGTGAATCTGCCGGACGGCTCGGCGCGCGAGACGAACACGATGCCGCAGTGGGCGGGTAGTTGCTGGTATTACCTGCGCTATCTCGACGCGCGGAACGCGGACGCGTTCGTTGCGCCAGAGGTGGAGCGATACTGGATGGATCCTGCGAGCAAGACGCCAGGCGTAAATCTTTATGTCGGCGGCACCGAGCACGCCGTGTTGCACCTGCTCTACGCGCGCTTCTGGCACAAAGTGCTGTTTGATCTCGGTTACGTCTCTACGCTCGAACCTTTTTTCAAACTCGTGAATCAGGGACTGATCCTTGGTGAAGACGGGCAGAAGATGTCCAAGTCGCGCGGCAACGTGATCAATCCCGACGATATTCTCGTGGACTACGGCGCGGACTCATTGCGCCTCTACGAGATGTTCATGGGGCCGCTGGAAATGGTGAAGCCTTGGAACACCAAGGGCGTGGAAGGCGTGTATCGTTTCCTCGGCCGCGTGTGGCGTTTGTTCGTGGATGAGGCGAGCGAGACGGAATTCGAGCAGGCCTTGACCACCGCAGAGGCGCAGAGGCGCAGAGATATGCTCGAACTGATCAAGCTGGGGTCAACGATTCAGAAAGCCGACCCCACGAAGGAGCAACTCAAGGTGTTGCACACGGCGATCAAGAAGGTCACCGAGGATTTGAACGGGTTGCGTTTCAACACGGCCATCTCGGAGATGATGATTTTTGTGAACGACGCTTTGAACTGGCCGGTCAAACCGGTGGCGGTGCTGCGCGAGTTTCTCATCTTGCTCCAGCCCTTTGCGCCGCACATCGCCGAGGAGCTTTGGAGCAAACTTCACTCGCAGTTTGCCCTGGCACCGTCGGCGCTCGGCTACGCGCCGTG
>DATHKK010000173.1:0-24755 GCA_035489355.1 Candidatus Limnocylindria bacterium | reverse complement strand
GTATTCTCCGCGCCGGTTTGCGACAGGGAATCCCAATCATCCGGTTCTTCGGAGAGCCCTGCTTCCGCCGTCTCGCCGCGGCGTGGCGC
This sequence comes from Candidatus Limnocylindria bacterium, assembly GCA_035489355.1. Lineage (GTDB taxonomy): Bacteria > Verrucomicrobiota > Verrucomicrobiia > Limisphaerales > SIBH01 > JANNGC01. The sequence goes on along the minus strand of DATHKK010000173.1, from coordinate 24,666 downwards.
GGGAACTTGTCGATGGACTTCAACGGAATGGGCGGCGCCGACAGGACGGTTTGCAAATGAGTAATCCATCCCCTTCAGATCGAAACCAACCTGCGGCGCTGGTGGTCCGAGCCTGTGCCGGTGATCCTACTGCGCAGGCGGAGATCGATGCCCAATGTTCGCGCGGAAAAGCCAGCGGCATTAACGCCTGGCTGGCCTCCATCGACGACGCGGTGAAAAATGCCGCGACTCGCCAAGCGACAGCCGAAGGACGCATCGCCTCGACTGCGGTTCGTGTGCTCGTCGAAAGTCGCGTGGCTGATGGTGAATTGGCCACGGTGTGCGAAGCCGCCCAGCGCGCATGCGCCGCTGCCAACGCCGCCGTGCCGTTGCTCTCGCGTCCGGGTTGGGACGAAGCGGCATGGGCCGCCTACAATTCATCGCAACAACAGCAAGTGGTGACGTTGCCCGACGCGCTTTGCCTCGGGCGTGTCCAAGCGGGTGAAGGCGCGAGCGGGCCAGCGTCTCCGTTCATGGTTCCCTTCGTCGGCCGGAGGCGCACGCTGGTTTTTCCGGGCAACGCCAAACATCGACAGCCTGTCCTCGACGCGATGCAGTCGCTCGTCTGGCGCATCGCGGCTGCGCTGCCTAATCAGGTGCAGTTTCTTTTCGTTGATCCGCACAACAGCGGCAACGCCTTCCGCTGGGCCAATCGTCTGCCCGGCCGGATCGAAAACACCGAATTGTTCCAGGACCTTGAGGCGGCCGAGCGAAATTTCGTGCGCATCAGCCGCAACTCTCTGGGTGGCCAGATCACATCCTTCGAGCAGATACCGGTCAATCAACGCCGGCGCGAGAAGCTGAGGATTGTCGTCGTTGCTGATTTCCCCCACGGCTTCGCCACCGACACTCGCAGCTTAGAATTACTCCGTCGCATCGCCAACAACGGCATGGAGGGCGGCACTTATCTGCTCCTGCACTGGGACACCGCGGCGGAAGCTCGACCTCGCGCAACAATTCCTCCGCTGCCGCGGACTCGGTGGCCAGCCGACACATCACACCAGCGGTGCGAGTCAGATGCTCGCTCCAGGTCGGCGCGACCTTTTCCCACGGTGAGCCTCTGGGTGTGCGATCAATCAGCGCGAACTGCGTGTGCCGCGCGTCGAGATTGAGGGCGATGCTGGTGAGCACGCTCAACAACAGTCCGTGCCGGGCGTTGGGATTGTTGCCGACGAAAACGATGTTGTCGGACGGTTTGCGTTTGAGCACCAGAGAAGCATAGCCGCGCACGTTAAATTCCTGACCGACCCACGCGATGCGCGGTTGTTCCGCCGCATACCATTCCGCGTGACCGGTGGCATTCTCCAGTCGAGCATGGAAGACACGGTACGGGACCAGCGCCTTTCAGATGAGAGCGCCCAACGCACTCGACAGCTGGCCATTGCGATCGCGGACACGGCGCGCGATGACGAACGCCACGTCCAGGAAATCGAGCATCTCTCCCAACAAGCGCTGGCCACCGCGCAGCAAGCGCTCGCCCAGTGCAATCAGTCGTTGAGCAACGCGCAAGCAGCGACCTTCGAAGCCCACTCAGCGTTGTCTCATTGGAAGAAAGAATTGGAAGCCGCGCGCGACCGATTGGAGGCCGCGCAGATCGCACTGGCGAACGCCATGAACAATCTGGCGGCCTGCCAGCAGCGCTACAACAGCGCCTCGAACGCTTTGAGCGCGTGCATGTCGGCGCCGCACGATCCCAATGGCCCAGCCCGGGATTGTTCCGGCCCGGCCGCATCGGCGGCGGCGGCGGGGAGGGCTGTGGCTATTGCACAGCAGCAGGTCAACGTGGCGCAGAATGAAGTGAAACGCGCGCAGGAACGCGTGGCCGCCTGCCAAAAAGCGGTGAGCCTGGCATCACAAAGCGAGAGTTGCGCGCGCGCTGCGGTGAGTTGCGCGCACGGCGCAGTAAACCGCGCCTCGGATTCCCGGCAGTCGGCCACGCAAGCTCGCGCCGCCGTGGATCGCGAGACAGCCGCCAGTGACGACATGACCGCCGCCGCGCAATCTGCCTGCGCCCGCGCCGCCGAGGCTGACGCGCAATTGCGCCTTGCGAACACCGCGGCGGAGAAAATCGCCATTCACGAAGATCTCGGACGCAAGCAACTCGAGGAAGCCATTGAAACGCTTCAACATCTCAACCGAGCGGAGCCGCTGCCATGAGTGATCGCGACGACATTCTCTGGTCACTTCAGCGGCAATCCCGCGCGCTGCAGGAAGTCGTGGCGGATGCCCGCCTGGTCTGGCGCGACGCCAACGCGCGCGCCGCCGAACAACGATTTCTCCAACCGCGCGCTGCGTCTGAACGAACAATCCTGACCGCCATCGCGGCCCAGCACCGCGATCTGAATTCCGCCGCGACCGATGTGCTCCGCGCCGACGAGCAGCATCGCATCGCCGCGAGTGAATCAGCACAGGCCGGCCAGAATTGCGCCGACGCCCGTGCCAGCGCGCAATCCGCTTTTAGCGAAGCCAGCGCCGCCAGCAGCCAGGCGCAGCAAGCCGATCAACTTGCCAGCGATGCCCGAAACCATATTGCCCAGGCCAATTCCGCCGGGGGCGGCTGAGCCAATTTGTTTATGAAAAACGATTTCGATCCTTTGCCGCTGCGAAGCCAGTTGACTGCCTGGCACAACTCAGAGGCGACACGGCGGCGTTTTCGTTCGGCGATCGAGAAGGCCCAGATCAGCGATTCGGTGAGCAACCCGATCAACCTTCCCGACGCCGTGGCGAAGAAATCTGCCGCCGAGCGTTGCGAATGGGCGCTCTCTCAATTGGCCGAAGAGCGGAAGAATCTGGCTGTGAGTCGCCGCGATCAGGAACTCGGAGCGGCCTTGCGCGCGCGCCTTCTCCAGCTCCAGGCGCAGAAACAGGCCACGGAACAAGCTGGCGCGCGCAAGCGGCTTCCGTCGGTTGAGCCTGGTCACGGCCGTCATCGTGGCGCTCGCCGCCACCGCTGCGACGATCTGGTGGCAGCGTCGTCCGCCCTCGATTTCTAAAACAGCCGTCGAGCAGAGCCTGGCGCGCGAACTCGGAAAGCGCGGCCTTTCGCTTTCGTCCGTTTCCTTCCAGACGAGTTCGCAGCATGGGGGCATCGCCGACGTTTACGCGACCCTGATCGCAAAACTGGATCGGCCTTTGTACGTGAGCGTGCCCACGGAGCGCTATCTTCAGGAGGAACTAAAAATCGATGCGACGGTGAACAAACGGATCGCCGAACTGACGAGTGCCAAAGAGGCGCGCCGCCTTCTCGAACTGGCCGGGTTGACGTCGCCGCCTTTGGACGTGACGAAGGTTTCAGTGGTGAAGGTCGGCACGCCGCCAGGGAATACTTTCAATGGAATGGCGAATTTTACGGCGTCCAAAAGCAGCGGAACTTGGGATGTGTCCGTCCGCTCCATCAGCTTGCCGTCGTGGCCGGCAGACCAGCGGCCTCGCGAGAATTTCGCCGGCGAAGTGTTCGACGTTAGCCGCGATGACGACCGTGCGCGGCTGCGCTCCCTCGTGGACGCGCAGCCAAAGATTCTCGCGCAGCTTGAACAGGCGCGCGGCGCGTACGTGGCGGAGGTGATGGCCCAGCACAAGAGACAGGAAGAATTGCTGGTGCCGTTCTTCCGTCCCGGAGCCATTTTCACCGGCACGATGGCGGGGCGGACGGCCAATGAAAAGAAACCCATTTACCTCGAAGTCACGGAGGCCGTCGGCGGTTCCGGGACGCATCCGCTCAAAGCGATTATCCACAACGACGGCGGCTGGGGTGATGGACGATTGTTTGAGGGAGAATGGAAATTCGAAGTCGCCCGCGAGCGTTTCGAACTCTCTCTCGTTTCCCGCTCGGACCAGATGACGCGCAATGGCGGGCCGGTGCTGGACGATCCGAAAATGGTTAACCTTGAACTCGTGATCGACTCAGACCGGGTCTCCGGCCAACTCGGCGCCAGCGCGATCCAGTTCACGCGAGTTCCCGATGCCGATACGGAGCGGGTCAAGCGTGCCGCCAGCCCGGACTATTTCGCCATGCTCGGTGCGATGGTCCCTGATGCGTATTATTCAGGCTCCGTAAAACTATCCGAAGCCAGCACCCAACAAATCCTGCTGCGAGTGATGCGCGCGGCAGACGCGACGAAGTCGATTGAGGTCGTGCTGCAAGATCCCGAGCGCGAAGCGTGGCAACTCAAGCTCACCGGCCCGCTCATCGGCAATCGCCACCGCGAAGCGAACTGGCCGCTGCGCCTCGCGGAAGTTCGCGACGCCACTCCGCCCGGAATTCCTGCCAAGTCATTGGCCCCGCAGTTCCGCGCGCTGCCATTACGGATGGAGAACGGCGCGCTCATCGGCAGCTATCGAAATCAAACCTTCCGCTTAGAGCCTCTTTCATCAGGTGAAGCGGCGCGTCGGCTGCGAGCCACCGCCTCCTGGCGGCAGGCGTTCAACTCGGCCATCCGTCCGGGCGGTGTGATCGACGGCACGGCCGTCGATCCAACGAAGGCGCTCCGCAGTTCCCTTCGCCTGCGCGTGCTCTCTATGGATTCCGCCAAGGGCACCATCGAAACCCGTCTTGAATCGATTCAATCGCCGACGCTCTTTCGCAACGTCTCTGGAAAAGTATTCGCCGACGCCGGCACCTTGAGCCTCGCGTTCGACATGCGCGCCAACACCTACGGCATCGCGCGAACCGCCACTGAGCCTTGGTTCAAAGGAGGCCGGGACAGTCTCACGCTGGCGGTGGATGGCCTGGCCTTGACCGGGCAGGACGGCCACAATTGGAGTTTTGAGTTCAAACTTGATCGCTGAGCCAACTCGCGACCGGGAGTGGACTGAACGTCAGTGCTTCGCCGCCCAACGAATGCTTTGCGCCAGGAGCTTTCGATAGTTGGGGTTCTCGAAAGCGGAAGGACCGTGGCCGAGTTGCAGATAGACGACGCGGGAATGTTTTTCGGTTCGATACCACGCCAGCGGTTTCCCGCTCTTCGGGTGCGTCGTCGTGATCAGCGGAATGGAATCGGGTCGCAGCCGAAAGCCCCAATAGATCTCATCGTTGATGGCAAAATCCTTCACGCCCGCCGTGATGGGATGGTCCCTGGCGATCACCTGCACTTCGAAATCAATATCGTGTTCCCAGCCCAGCTCGGGCGTCACCTTGCCGCGCTTGTCCTGCGGCTCTGCGTAAGTGCCGCCGACGATCCGCTCAAATTCCGGCCACGCCTGATACGACACCAGCGCATGATGCGTCACGACCAGTCCGACACCTTTGTCGAAGAGTGAGAGGAACTTCGCCTTCTGCGTCTCGCTGATGTTCTGCACCATGTCGTAGAGAACAATGCAGTCGTAGCTCAGGAGGTCTTCTCGATCGTACGCCGTCGAAGAACTCTTCGCCTGGATGACGTTAGTGAAAGTGATCTCCGGATTGTCCTGGAACACGCGGAAGAAGGAGTTCGTCACAAATCCATGACCGCCCGTGATGACGAGCACCTTCAGTTTCTGCTCCGCCGCGGAAGAAAATCCCGCGCATAACGAGAGAAAGATCAGGCTGAGCAAAAGGCGGTTCATACGCGTGCGCGGATGAATTGTTGTTCGCGCGATTACGGTTTGTCGTATTCACCGAGCGGGCGAATCCAGATGTTGCGGAAGCGCACCGGGTTCCCGTGCTCGTAAAGTTCGATGAATCCTTTTTCCTGCGGCTTGCCGTAGGCGGGCATTGCCCGATGCTGGGTGTTGCCGAGAATCTCTCGCCGGTTGTGGACCAGCACACCATTGTGGAGCACTGTCGCTGACGCCTTCTTGATCAATTTGCCCTCGGCGTCCCAGTGCGGTGCTTCGAAAACAATGTCGTAGGTCTGCCATTCGCCGGGCGGACGGCTGGCGTTCACCAACGGAGGCGACTGGCCGTAAATCGCGCTGGCCTGGCCATCGGGGTAGGTCGGGTTGTTGTAGGAATCGAGCACCTGAATTTCGTAACGCCCAAAAATGTTCACGCCGTTATTGCCACGTCCCTGGCCATCGCCGACGACTTTCGAAGGCGTCGCGAATTCAAGGTGAAGTTGAAAATCGCCGAATTCATCCTTCGTGCGAATGACGCCGGTCTTGGTCGTCTCCATGTAGCCATCTTCGATCTTCCATTGCACGTCACCCTTCGCGCCTTTCCACTTCGAGAAATCTGTGCCATCGAACAGCACCATCGCGTCGGAAGGCGCGGCCGCCATTTCGCTGAAATGTTTTCCAGGAGTAAGGACGCGCGGCTGCGGACGATCTCCATCGTGAACGTGCCACTGCGTGCCGGGAATCAACGGCGTATCTTTGTAGCCGAGAGACTTCTGGTCCGCCCCAAACATCGAAGTGGCTGTGAAAGCAAACAGAGACAAAACGATCTGCCGGGTTATGTGGTGTGTGGTCATGCGCGGATTGTTTTCGCAGCCGCGCAAAAAGGCAAGCCCCAGACCAGAGACGGAAAGAGGCCGGCCCTTGGACGAACCGTGCAGAGAGAGATGAGCTTCCTTCACTCCTGGTTTCGCCGCACCGTCCGCCCCGGTTTCGCTCCCGTGTGCTTGTCATCCTTCACGACTTCCACGCCATTCACGAACACGTGGGCGAATCCCGTCGCGTACTGATGCGGGCTTTCGAAGGTGGCATTGTCCTGAACTTTCGCCGGATCGAACACCACGAGATCCGCCCAGCCGCCTTCACGCACGAAGCCGCGGTTCCTGATTCCAAACGTCGTCGCCGGCAGCGAAGTCATGCGGCGAATCGCATCCTCCAATCGCAGCACCTGCAGCTCGCGAACGTAGCGCGCGAGGATGCGCGCATTGTTGCCGTAGCCACGCGGATGCGGCACGCCTTGGCCGAACGCGCGCACGCCGCTGTCCGATGCGAACATCGTGTTCGGATGTCGCATGAACTGCTGCACGTCCGGCTCGGTCATGCTGTGGAAGACGGCGCTCGCGCCGCCCTGGTTCTGAATCTCCAGGATGGTTTCAATCTGATCGTTCAACGCATCCGAGCCGCGCAATTTCTTTGCTGCCTGCGCGACGTTTAGCCCGTTGAACGATCGATCGTGTTTGTACGAGGCAATCACCGCGTACGAATAATCACCGGCGCCGCCACGCTCGCGCTGCGATTGCATCTGCTCGATCATCTGCGCCCGCGAGGCCGCATTGGTGTAATGCTCCTTGAACTTCCCGCCCTCGCGATACTTCTTCGGAATCAAAGTCGAGATGCTCGTGCTCGACGCCGTGTAGCCGTATTGGTCCTCCGTGATGTCCAGGCCTTCCGCCCGCGCCTTCTCAATCGCGGCGATCACTTTCTCCGTCTGTCCCCAATTCGATTGGCCGGAAAGTTTGATGTGCGAGACGTGCGCGCGCAGTCCGCCCTCGCTCGCGACGCGAAACAATTCATCCAACGATTGGAAAATCTCCGCGCTCTCACTGCGCATGTGGCTCGCGTAAATGCCGTTATATTTCGCGGCCACTTTCGCGAGTTCCACGATCTCGTCCGTTTTGGAAAACGTGCCAGGTAGATAAATCAATCCGGTCGAAAGCCCCACTGCGCCATCCTTCATCCCCTGCTCCACCGCTTCTTTCATGCGCTCCAACTCCTGCGTGCTCGGCGCACGATCAAAATCTCCACCCATCGCCCGGCCGCGCACCGTGCCGTGCCCGACCAGCGTCGCCACGTTGGGAGAAATTTTAGTTTCTTCGAGGCGGTGAAAAAAATCGCCAACGTTTGTCACGGACCCGCCGCAATTGCCGAGCACCAAAGTCGTGACGCCCATGCGCACAAAGTTTTCTCCGCGCGGTATTTCATCGATCTCCTCCGCGTGCGTGTGAACGTCGATGAAGCCTGGCGCAATGATCAATCCGTTTACGCCCAGTTCAGCCGCCGCGGTGCCGGCCACGCGACCCACTGCTGCAATCCGTCCGTCCTTCACCGCCACATCGGCGAAACGCGCCGGATTGCCCGTGCCATCGATGACCCGTCCATTGCGCAGAACCAGGTCGTAATCGTCAGCGAACATGGCGAAAGTGGCGGCGCATGAGATAGCAACCAGCAATGCACGAACAATCATGTAGCGCATTTACCATTCGGCCCAACGGAAGGCGATTGAATACGTGCCTTACTCTGGCTTGCCCGAAGTCTCTCGTTCAGCTACTCACCTTCGCCGCGAAGTGAATCGTCCGATCGACAACTCAAGAATTATGGCTATGCAACCAGTTCCACTCCGTTTTCTAATTATCGTTTGTTCCGCCTGCTGCCTGCTTTCGAGTTCGGCCGCAGCGGTCGAGCCGCCTGCCTTGAGTCCCGAATTCCTGACCGTCCTGCGCAACGGCGATGTGCGCCAACTCCGTGACGCGCTGGATCACGGAGCCTCGGCCAAGGCGCGTGACGCCACGGGCAACACTCCGCTCATGCACGCTGCTGTGTACGGAAATATTTCCTGTGTACGGTTGCTGCTCGAACAGGGCGCTGAAGTAAATGCCGTCAACACGGCCGGCGCAACGGCCTTGATGCGCGCGGCGTTCGATTATGAAAAAGTCCGGTTTCTCACGAAACAGGGCGCGGACGTCAACGCGCGTTCCGCATTCGGCAACACGGCTTTGCTGCTCGCCGCGCGTGTCGCCAATTCTCATCGCGCGGTGGAACTGCTGCTCGCGCGCGGCGCAGATGCCAAGGCCACAAACCATTTTGGCGCCACAGCATTGATGGCCGCAGCCGCCGGTGGCGACGAGAAGTCCGCGCGCCTCCTGCTCAAGCACGGCGCGAACGTCAATTCCCAACCCACCGGCGATCAACCCGGCTTCATCTTCGGCGGAGGCCGCACCGCGCTAATGTGGGCGGCGTACCGCGGAGACGTGGCGATGTTGCAGTTGTTGCTCGATGCCGGCGCAGACGTGAATGCCATAGGCGGACTCGGCACCGCGCTGGCGCAAGCAGCTTGGGCCGATCGCACCGAGGCCGCCCGCGTGTTGCTCGCCCGTGGGGCGCGCGTGGATCAAGCTGGACCAATGGACGGCTACACGCCGTTGCACTGGGCTGCTTCGACTGAAGAACGCGACGCCGCGCTGGTGAAACTGTTGCTCGACCACAAGGCCAATCCAAATCTAGGCGGCGGTGAGAACGTGGACGCTCTTCTGACCGTAGCGCAGACGCCGCTCATGCTCGCGCGCAGCCGCGGCGAAACTCCCATTCTCACAATGTTGTCCGCCGCTGGCGCGACGAATGCCACGCCCATCCGCGTGCCCATCAAGACACCGGCCGCGCGCCGTCTTCCTGAACCGCTGGATGCTGCCACGCTGCGGGCTGCGATTAGCCAAGCCGTGCCGCCACTCCAGGAAACTTCGATCAAGTCCAAGCGCGCGTTCGTTTCGCATGACAGCCGTCAGGACTGCATTTCCTGCCACCAACAATTGTTGCCGATGGCGGCGATTGGATTCGCGAAGAAACAAAACGTGAACATCGATCGCGAGGCCGAGCAGCAACTCATCGCCATGGTGCGCGCGGGTGATTTCAAGAACACCGAAGTGGATTGGCAGCCCCTCTTTCATCCCGACGCGGTTTACACCAAAGGCTACGAGCTGTTCGGATGCGCCGCGGAAGACCTGACGCCAGATGAAGCTATCGACTCGTGGGTGCATCACTTGTCTGCGATCCAGGGCGAGGACGGTCAGTGGTTCAACAATCTGCCGCGCCCGCCGATTCAGACGGGCGACATTGGCGCCACTGCGCTGGCCGTGCATGCGTTGCAACGCTATCCACTGCCGGGACGAAAAGCGGAGTTCGCCAAACGAGTCGAGCGCGCCAAACAGTGGTTGTGGAGCGCGAAACCTCAGAACAACGAAGGCCGCATCTATCAACTCCTTGGTCTCGCGTGGGCCGGTGAACCTGCGCGCAAACTCCAACCGCTCGCCAAAGCATTGATTGCCGAGCAACACCAGGATGATGGTTGGTCACAATTGCCCAGCACGAAGAGCGACGCTTACGCGACGGGCCAGGCGGTGTATGCGGTGCGCATCGGCGCAGGAATGCAGAGTTCACATCCGGCCGTTGACCGTGGCGTGCGCTTCCTCCTCGCCCATCAACTCGAAGACGGCACGTGGTATGTGCGCCGCCGCGCTTTCCCTTTCCAGCCGACGATGAACAGCGGCTTCCCGCACGGACGCGATTCCTGGATCTCCGCCGCAGCGTCAAGCTGGGCCGTCATGGCGTTAAGCCTTCCTTAACGCAAGGACACCGCGGCGTTGACGCGGCAATCCAGATTTCTAGCGGGGACGCCACCATTCGAGAGAAAAGTCTGATCGCACACCGCGATGGCTTGCCCATAGGCAGGGCCAAAAAAGTTTGCCAGCAGCGGGCCCCGCTCGCTAACTCAGCGCGGTGATATTCCTGCCTATCGTTGGGCGAGAGTTGCGCGTGGCCTCGCGGAAACGCAGCACGTTCTGGATACGCATCGTCGCGGCGATCGTCGCGTTGATGATCGCGACCGGGTTCCTCATCCTGTCCGCTGTCGGGAGCTTTGCCCTCGCGACGACGACGTTGGGTGAAATCCTTTTTGGCGTGCTCACATGGCTGAGTTTGGGCGCGGCGTTGTCCGCCGGCTTGTTTTTCACATCAGATTGTTTGAGCGAGGAAAAGCGCGAGGGCACGCTCGGCTTTTTGTTCCTGACCGATCTGCGCGGTTATGACGTGGTGCTGGGGAAGTTGATGGCCACGTCGCTGCGAAGTTTTTTCGCCATCTTCGCCGTGTTGCCGATTCTCGCCATCACCTTGCTGATGGGCGGAGTGACCGGCGCGGAGTTTTGGAAGACATCGCTCGCGCTCGTCAATGCGCTCTTTCTTTCGTTGGCGGCGGGCTTGTTCGTGTCCGCCATCAGCCGCGATCCGCAGAAGGCGATGGCCGGAACGTTGGTTCTGCTGGTGCTGTTGGCGGGCGCCGGTCCGGCAATGGATGCGGCGCTCTCGCCTGGCGCTTTCCAACCTGTCCTGAGCACGACGAGCCCGGTTTACGTGTTTGTGTCGTCAACCGGATTCGGGCGAACACTTTTCTGGAAAGCACTCCTGATAAATCAGCTTCTCGCGTGGACGCTCCTGGTGCTGAGTTGCGTCCTGCTCCCGCGCACGTGGCAGGAGAAGGCGACAAAGATTTCGCGGAGGCGAGGACGCTATGAGCGCTGGTGGAAGTTCAGCGGTGTTCGACGGCGTGCGCGGCTGCGCGCGAAATGGATCGGTGTAAATCCATTCTTATGGCTGGCGTGTCGCGAGCGCTGGCAGGCGGCGGTCCTTTGGATCGTAACGATCCTGATGGCAGGAGTGCTCGTCGCGATGTTCACAGCCAGCCAGCCGATGGTTTGGCTTGGGTGGGGCTACGCCGCGGGCGCGTTGAGTCTGCTGTTGTATTTGGGCATCGCTTCCCAAGCCGGCCGGTTATTCGTCGAAGCACAACGCAGCGGATTGATCGAGTTATTGCTGGTCACACCGTTGACCGTGAAGGAGATCGTGCAAGGCCAATGGCGCGCATTGCTGAAGATGTTCGGCGTACCGCTGGCCGTGTGTCTGGTGGCGCAGATGGTGGGCACGGTGTTGGCGCAGCAAATGACATTCAAGCAATTCGCAGCCGCCGCTGCCGCAGTTCCGGCGGTCGCACCAACCACGAACAGCGGGACGATCGCGATCACGAACACGACCGTAGTTACGTCAACGACGTGGACCGGCAGGACGACCGCAGTCATTGGCGGCATGTTTCGAATGGAGAAATGGATGCCAATTGTTACTGCGATCACGGCAGCTCTCACAATGTTCGCAAACCTTTTAGCCCTGTGCTGGTTCGGAATGTGGATGGGACTGAACTCAAAGAACACCAATGTGGCCACGTTGAAAACGATGGTGTTCGTGCAGATTATTCCGTGGTTCGGAGTGACCTTTGCCGCCGGATTGATGGTTCCGCTGCTCCTGATGCCGATGATGATGAAGGGAGGAGTGGGCGCGTCGCCGCAATTCTTCATGTGGTTCCCGCTGCTCTCCGCAGTGCTGACGACGGTCCTTTATCTCATCAAGGATGTCGTATTCGTGGTGTGGTCGCGGCGGAAGTTGCATTCGGAATTCCGCGCGCGGGCGATGCGAACTGTGTTGCCAATCCGTCTGCAACCACCGCCCGTATTGTCATCGCCGCCTGTAGCGAGTTTGCCCGTCACGGGCGCGCAGTGATCTAGCGTGAGCCAGCAGATTCGGGCGCAAAATCATAGTCATTCACCCTTCGGTTCCCACAGTTCGATGCGATTCCCCTCGGGGTCAGTAATCCACGCGAAGCGGCCGTAATTGAAGTCCTGCACTTTATCCACCGTCACGCCGCTGCGGCGAAGCTGCTCCACCATCCGTTCCAGATTCGCCACGCGATAATTGATCATGAAGGGCGCTGTCGAAGGGCGGAAGTAAGGCGTGTTCGTGGGAAACAAAGCCCAGGTGGTGCGTCCCACGTGTTCGGGATGCTCCTTGTCCCGCCACGAAAAATCCGCATAACCCCTGGTGGCATCAATGCCCAGATGGTCGCGATACCACTTGGCCATCTCTTTTGGGTTGCGCGCCTTGATGAAGACGCCGCCAACGCCAGTGATTTTTTCCTTCGCCTGTTCCTTGGATGAGGGCGACACGTTCTGTATTGACCGCGGCCCGGACGCGCAGCCACCCACGAGCGCTAGGACCAACAAACCTGTCCAACATTTAGTTTTCACACACTGGCGCATTCCGAAAGGGTCTGGAGTACACGGAGACAAAGGATCAGCGTTGCTAGTCCAAAACGGCCTCCGAGTCGCTCCCAGTCTGTCCCAGCTCTTTCAGCCATTCGGCAGCGAGGCGTTCCAACCGCTTAGCTTGCGTGAGCAATGTTTTCCGGAGTCCTGGCGAAACATCGCGCTCACTGATCACTCGTGCGAGGCTGGCAATGGTGTTGGCACGGCGGGCGATGCGAATGTCCGGATGCTTTCTTTGTGGAAAAATGGATTCAGGAATAATGCGCTGGCGATAGGATTGAGGCAATTCGATCGCCGGGCCTTGTGTGGGGGGCTTTTCGTTCAGCACTGCGCCGAGTTTTGATTCGGCAACGACCTTTAGAAACAGAGTGAATTCGGGGCGATTGAGATATGCGTCACGATCTGGTTCGGGCAAGCCATCCAACTGGAGGGGCCAGATGGCGATTTCCGCGACCTCGAAAGGATCAAGCACATTCATCGCGACGGCGTCAGTCCTCTGGTTCATCAGATGACGGCTTATTCTGCCGCGCAACAACTCTTCGGTTCGTATCCTGAAGTGGCGCAGCATATCGCGTGAGACGCCGATACCAAGCCGGTTTGACCTTCGTAAGCTCGCCCGCCGTCTCCAAAGCACGCAACGCAGCGCGTAAGTCACTGAGGAGATGCTCGGTCCCTATCACGTCCGCCGCTCTCGCCGAAGAACTGAACGCGACAACTTGAAACTCGCAGTCTTGCGGCCAGCGCTTGCACTTCATCCGTTTTCCGTGATTCGTTAAGATCATCGGAACGCCGGCCCGATCCGTCGTAATACAAATTGCGAGGTCCAACATATTTTCCTTTCGGTAACGGCCGAATCGAAATGACCGGCCGCAATTATTAAACCGTCGTCAACCATGACGTGTCCACAATTACTCGTTCTCTTTTGGAAAAGCGGAGTTTGCTGCGCAAGGGATTCTGAAAAATCTCATGAACGGGTGAATCGCGGAAGTTTTTCACGACAAATAGAAAGAACCGATTCCCCAGTTTTGATGCCACGTCGTACTCCTTTGGGTGTCAGGGATACGCCACCTCGACTTTCTTTGATCCCTTTAACTTCCACGGCGAGAAAGTCCGGCTCAGCCGTCGTTTGAAGCCGAAAATCGTAACCGCAGCCGAGACGCGTGGTGTTCTCGTGCATGAATCCGCTGAACTCGACCAACTTCGGGAAAACGGCTTCAAAGTAGCGCTCAGCGGCCAAGCCGGTCACAAGCCGCTGCGCAAACAAAGCGCCTCCGTCCTTGGCTCTAGTTCGCTTTCTCTCGCTCGCGAGATTGTCGTCATATCTTCCAAAGGCCTTGATGAGTGCTGTGAAGGTTTCCAGATCGAGCGTCCGGTATTCTTCCATAACGTCTAGGCAGTAATCGCGCCTCGACCGCTTGTGCCATCCCTTTCTCCGGTTTGGGAATAGAGGATCAAATTCGTCCCTGTAGTTTTTGATCGCCATCGGCTTGCCACCGAGGGCGTACCCAATGACGTTGAAGGCCTCAACAAAGCTGTCAAAGCCCAACTTCTTCAACGCGAGGGAATCGTATTTCGCGAGAAATAGTCCCGCCAAAATCAGTTTCCTCCGTGTTGGGATTTGGGAGGGGTCGAGAAGCATCTTTCAAAAACTGTTTCAAGTTCAGCGGAACTCATGACCTTCGCCAAAGTGGTGGCGATACATCTCGCGTTTCTTTTCGTCGATGTCATTGGCGAACGCGACCTTCCAACCGGCTTGCTCCAATCCCAAGCGCATGAGTCCGATGCCTGCGAAGAACTCGGCAAAGCGCGGCTTGGGATGCGAATTGTTGCTCACGCGGTTGTTTTGCACTGCTTTGAGGAAGTTGGCAACGCTTCCGTCGTCACTAGAATCACTTTTGCGATTCTAGTGACGACGCGATCGGGGAACTTCAAGTCGTGCTGCCAAACTCGGATCACTCGCCAACCAAGACTTTTGAGGGTCTTATTGTTGCGTCGGTCTCTGCTGACGTTTCGACCGATCTTCTTTTGCCAATAAATCTGATTGCTCTTAGGCATTCGCAGGTGGCGGTTGCATCCATGCCAGAAGCAACCATCAACGAAAACCGCGAGGCGTTGTTTCCTAAACACAAAGTCAGGTTTGCCGTGCAATCGCTGGTTTCGCCGCCATCCCTTAATGCCGTGTGCCCGGAATATGGCGATGAGTTTCAGCTCCGTGTCTTTGTTCCCACGACTACGGATACTGGACATGCACCGCGAGCGTTCTGCTTTGGTGAAAACGTCAGCCATTCAAAACCGGAGATTATGGGCGCAGTTTGACAGGCGACAAAGTTTAATCGTTTGGTCACGAATTCATTCCACAAGAGATGGGCATGATTGAGAGAGTAATAGTGAGTGTCAGATGTGATTAGGAGGCACTTTTGCGGCCCTGAATCGCTTCGACAACTCATGTCGGTGAGTGCTCTCATCGGCGCATGAAATCCACGCGACGATCTTTTCTCAAGGCCGCCGCCTTCACCGGAGCCGCTCTGGCTCTGACACGCGAGAGTTTTGCGGCGGAGGCGGCGGGCCAGAAAAGTTTTCTCGTGCGAGCACCGCGTATGAAGCTGGGCACGGTCACTTACAATCTCGCGCAGGACTGGGACGTGCCGACGATCATCAGGAATTGCGAGGGGACGGGTTTCCAGGGCGTCGAGTTGCGCACGAGCCACAAGCACGGCGTGGAGGTTTCCCTGGGCAAGGAGGAGCGCGCCGAGGTGCGGAAGCGGTTCGCCGATTCGAAGGTCGAGTTGATGGGACTCGGCAGCGCGTTTGATTTTCACACGCCGGACCAGCCGAAGCTGCGCCAGGACATTGAGGCGACGAAGGAATACATCGTCCTCGCGTAGGACGTGGGCGCCAGGGGAGTGAAGGTGCGACCCAACGGTTTGCCGAAGGAAGTGCCGGTCGAGAAAACGCTGGAGCAAATCGGCCGTTCCCTGCGCGAATTGGGCGGCTTCGCGAAAGAGCACGGGCAGGTCATTCACGTCGAAGTCCACGGCGCCGGCACGCAGCTCCTGCCGAACATCAAGCGCATCATCGAGATCGCGGACCATCCGAGTGTCGGTGTGTGCTGGAATTCAATCCAACGGACCTCGACGGCACGGGCTTCGATCACAATTTCGATCTCGTGAAAAACGAGATTGTCTCCGTCCACCTGCGCGACTTGTCCATTGAGGACTACCCCTTTCGCAAACTGTTCGCGCGGCTGAATGACATTCAGTTCGCCGGCTATTGTCTCGCCGAAATTCCTCCCAGCACCGATCCGGTGCGCGTCATGCGCTACTTCCGCGCGCTCTGGCTGGCGTATCAGGATTTGCTTTGAGCGGGAACGAGTCAGTCGTCACGGAAGGGAAGAATCTTCGACGGTTGGATGCGATTCTCCCTCTCCCCTTTGAGGGGAGAGGAAAGTCTGCCGCAAACGCGCATGTCATGGAGTCCCATTTTCGAACGGAACGATGCGACCATTCTGCCAGCAACTCATCTCGTGGGTCACGAAGAGGCGTGAACACCGCGCTCCGACTGCTTAACTCAAGGCGAGCGGCCCGCCTTCGCAGAGTGATTTCTTGCCGAAGGTTTCGATGCGATGGCCAGCGCCGTGCGCGAGAGCGAGGTGCAGACGGTTGTGCGCTACTTTGTCGAACTTGAGCGAACGGCCCATCTTGAAACCAAACCCGCCGCCGACGAGAAGGAACGGAATGTTATCGAGCGTGTGCGAGTTGCCTTTGCCGAGTTCGTTGGTCCAGACGATGAGCGTGTTGTCCAGCAAGGTGCCATTGCTGCCTGGCTCGGGAGTGGTGGAGAGTTTCTCGACGAGGTAACGCAGTTCGCCGCAGAACCATTTGTTGATCTTCAGCAGCTTCGCCTGCGCGGTTTCGTCCTTGTCCGGCTCGTGCGAAAGCGAATGGTGACCGTCTTTGATGTCCAGCCAGTTCATGCGGGCTGAGCCGACGGACTTCGTGTACTGCAACGTGGCCACGCGCGCCATGTCGTTCACGAAACTGTTCACAAGCAGATCGATCTGCATGCGGCTGAGGCGCGGCACGTTGTCGTTCTGATCGGCGACGCCTTCCTCGAAGGTCGGTGGCGTCACGCGCAGCTTTTGCCGCTCGGAGTCTTTGATCTCTTTCTCCATCTGGCGGACGAGCGATTGGTGCTCTTCGATCATCCGACGATCTTCCGCGCTGATCAGCTTGCTGACTTTCTTCAAATCCATCTGCACATCGGTGAGCACGCTTTGCAGGCTCTGCTTCTCTTTCAGTTGCCCGTAAAGCTTCTGGTACATCTGATAAGGATCAGAAACGGGCGCGACCGGTTTGTTCGGACCGGCGTACGACATGCGCGTCCACGGGTCGGCGCGGTCCGTGACGCCAACGCCAAATTCCAACGAGCCAAAGCGCGTACGCGTCTCCTCGCGGCCCTGGAAATAATTCTTCAATTCCTGATCGATCGAAATGCCGCTCGCCCACCCCGCCGGTGTGTCCGAGCCGCCCTGGATGTTGCCGGGAAAAAGTTCGATGCCCGTGAGCAGGCAACTCATCCCGCGCATGTGGCCGTCGCCATCGCCGCGCACTTTGTTGGAAAGGCCCTTCACAATGAGCATCCGATCTTTGAACGGCGCCAGCGGCGTCATGATTTCCTTGAGCTGGAAATCTGCGCCCGTTTCATCCGGCCAGTAGGACGGCGGCAGCGTGCCATTCGGGCTGAACATGATGACGAGACGCTGGCGTGGGCGCGCGGGCGCCGCGAGTCCGAGGCTCGGCAGTCCCATGAGAAACGGCAGCGACGCCGCGGAAAGCCCGAGTTGTTTGACGAATTGCCGGCGATGGATTGAATTCATGATTTGTTCCCGGATGATTTTGGTTTCTCGATCCCGTGCAGCGCGGACACCGTCGCGATGTTCACCAGCAGCTTCTGCATGTTGAACTCGGACGCCACAAAGGATGCTCGCAGGCGGTCCATGATGTCGGGACCATAGGCAAGCATCGGCTGCTTTACAATGCTGTGAAACAGTTGCTCGATGAAGCCATTCTGCGCGTGCTCGCTGGTCGCGGCAAACTCCGCCACGTCGCGCCCGCCGGTCAGCCGCACCGTTTCGCCGTCGTCCGTGGTGTAATCACTCGCCGCGTTAATCGGCTTCCCGTTCTCGCGCGTCCGGAACCGTCCGACCGCGTCGTAATGTTCGAGGCTGAAGCCGAGCGGATTGATGACCGAGTGGCAGCCCTGGCACGCTTGCGGTCGCGTTAGCTCCGCCACTTTTTCGCGCATCGTCAGGTTCGGCGCGAAATCAGAATCCTTAAAGGTCATCGCCATGGCCGGCGATTTCAGGGCGCGGCCGATGATGTTCCGCGTCAAGAACACGCCACGATGAATGGGTGACGTTGACTTCTGATACGAAAACGCCGCGAGCAGATAAGGATGCGTCACGACGCCGGATCGCTCCTTCGCGTCCACTTTCACCTTCACGAAATCATCGGTGGCGTTCGTACTCATGCCGTAAAATTCCGCGAGGCGATTGTTGACGAACATGTAATCCGCGAGCAGCAGCTTGCGATAGTCCGATGAGCCACTCCAAACCGCATCGTGCAGAAAGACGTTCAGCGACGTGCGCAGGTCCGCGATGATTTCCGGCGTGAAGCCCGGATACAATTTCGCGTCCTTCGACAAATCATCGACGTGGTTCATCTGCAACCAGTGCTGGAGGAAGTACTGCATTTTGGAACGCGCGCGAGGATCGGCGAGCATCCGCTGCGCCTGAGCGTTCACTTGCTCCGGCGTGCGCAGGGCGCCTTGCGTGGCCAACTTTACCAACTCGTTATCGGGCGAGGAATCCCAGAGGCCAAAGGAAAGCCGTGCCGCCACTTCGAATTCATCCGGCTTGCGCTCGTCGAGACCGAGATAAAGAAAGCGGGGTGACTTCAGGCCCAGCAACACCACGCGTGTCACGGCATCTTCGAGCTTCTTCGCGTTCTTGAACTGCGCGGCGACGAAGAGCCGCTTTTGCTCCTCGCTCAATGGTCGGCGAAAAGCCGCCGCGAGGAATTCATTGCAGAACGATTGCACCTTCGCCGTACGATTGGTGTCGCTCGCTTTGCTGCGCGACAAGCGGTCCAGGTTCTTGCCGACGTAATTCGCCATTTCAATCGCCGCGTGCGTGGTCGCGTCGTCCCACGCCTTGGAAACGGACACGCCGCGCTCATAACCTACGCTACTATCGTCCGGCGGGAACGGCGTGGTTGCGACAAACGTGGGCGAGGCGCGCGCGGGCGAAAGATTGCGCGCTGGAATGATCTGCTCCGCAATGTGCGGTGGTTTCCAGAGCAGCGTCACGGAACTGGTTTTGTCGCGCGGCGCTTTGAAACATTCCAATCGCAAAGGATAGGCGCGGCCACCAATGAGCCGCACCGTCGCCTTATGCTCGTCGAGATTCTCCGAGGCCACGCTCGCGTCGATGAGCGGCTTGTCCTCGTCGTTCACCCAGAGCCGCGTGCCGTTAGGAGTTTTGACGATGAACTCGTACTCGCCCGTTTCGTCCGCGAGGATCGACCCGCGCCAGTTCATCGAAAATTCGTTGGTCACCTTGCGCGGCGCGTTTGTGGTGGAAAGTGAGTTCGTGTCCACGATTTCTCGGAAGGGAGTGCCGGAGCCAAAATCAAAATTCACCTGGCGATCCACGCGATCGAGGGACTGCCGGTTGCGCCGCTGGCCACGCGGTTGATAATTCGCCCGCAATCCCCGCTCTTCGCCAATGACCGCGTCACTCGCTGCGAACTGCTTCAATAAATCCGCAACCGTGTTCAAGTACTGGCGATTGGTCAGGCGCACCAGTTCCACCCGCGCGGGATTGTTCCGCGCCCGGGCTTCGCGCGAGTAAAACGTGTCGTAGATGTACCGCGCCGCCGCCTCGGATTGGGGGCCGTCGCACTTGTCCGGGTCATCCTCGGGCATGTTTCGATCGATGTAGCGAGCGAGCTTTTCCAACGCCCAATCGCCGTGCAGCGCGTCATCGTATTTCCCCTTCACCCCTTCGCCGGTCTTGCCGTGGCACTTCACGCAATGCTGCCGGTAAACGTCGCGCCCATTGGGAACTCGGCTCGGCTCGGCGCCTTCCAGTCGAGGCTGTTCCGCCAAAGCGCACAGCAGCGCGAGCTGCGTAAAAATTTGAAGTTGTCTGGCAAACATTACGGGTACCGCCTCGCTCACAGCAGAAACCAAACTGCGGCGTGACGGGACGTTGACGGCAATTCGAGGCGGGAAATTCGAGGCTTTATGTCCGTGGTTTTAACGCCAAGGCGCCGGGGGGACTTCTACAGAAGCAAACGAAAGGAGTCCTTCCGGCGCATCGTGGCGGCGGGCGTTCCGCCTGCGGTAGAGCCGTGGCGTCTCGCCCGGAGGAATCAGGCACGGATCAGGAACAAGATATCGAACTCGCCGCATGCGCTGGAAATGTGGGCGACATGATCCGGGCGGGAGTGCTCGTCTCTTAAAATAACTTCCCAAAAACAAAACTGAAAATTTCCCGGAACCTGTTCCCCGCATCGAGCCTCCTACACACGACAGGAGGTTTTGCAGACATCAATTCAAAAGCGGTGTCGTGCATTTTTCGCCCTCCCAAAAACAAAAGGAGTGTATGAGAAAATCGTTATTCTTCCAACGTATCCACATGTTTAAGAACGGACACACAGCCCTGCGCCGATGCGCGCGCTGGATCTTTGGCGCCGCTTTGATCGCCCTGTGCGCGCAACCTGGCGCAGAACTCAGCGCACAGCCGAGCCTGGTTGATCCTCATCTCGCCGTCAGGGCCGTGGTGACCAACCTGGACACGCCCACTTCGATGGCGTTTCTCCGACGAAACGACTTGCTCGTGTTGGAGAAAAACTCCGGCAAAGTGCAACGAGTCATCGACGGCGTCATTCAGCCGACGCCCGCGCTGGACCTCGCCGTGAACAGTGCCTCCGAGCGCGGCTTGCTGGGACTGGCGTTGCACCCGGATTTTCCACGCAACCGCGGCGTTTATCTGTATTGGACAGAAAGCTCGACGGGTGAAGACACCAACGATCTCGCGTCGGTGCCGTTGCTGGGCAATCGGGTGGATCGGTTCATCTGGAACGGTTCTGCGCTCACATTTGATCGCAACATCATTCAGCTCCGCGCGTTCCAGGCAGACGCGGGGCAACCGTTGCGCGGCAATCATAATGGCGGCGTGATCCGTTTCGGCCACGACGAGAAATTGTACATCTTCATCGGTGACAATGGGCGGCGTGGACAACTGCAAAACTTGCCCGACGGGCCTGGCTGCACCAATCCGCCCTGCGGCGTTCCCACGGGCAATCTGTCGGACGATCAATTCGGCGGGCCGGAACCGGACAACGCGCATCTCACCGGCGTCATCCTGCGGCTCCGGGACGATGGCTCGATACCGAAGGACAATCCTTTCTACAAAGCGGGCGCGCTGCGAGGCGGCGAAGCGGGCACGAACTTGCAGAAAGTTTTCGCCTTCGGCATCCGCAACGGTTTCGGCATGGCCTTCGATCCGTATTCGGGAAGGCTTTGGGACGCGCAAAACGGCGACGACAGTTTCACGGAAATCAACCAGGTGGAGCCGGGCGCGAACCTCGGCTGGGTGCAGCTCATGGGACCTCGTTCGCGGCTCGCTCAGTTCAAAGCCATCGAGACCAGTTCCAATTTCTTTGGCCTCCAACAATTGCGCTGGCCACCGACCAACATTGCGGACAGCGAAGAGGAAGCGATGGAACGGCTCTTCTGGGTCTTCGAGGGCGGCGATGAATTCGGCGCGTGGCTACGAGGCGACGAGGAAGTGCCCGTAGTGGACACGGACGCACGCGCGACCGCGGAGTTTGACCTAAAGGACGACAACCGATTGACCTTCGAGCTGCGCGCGCTCGCCAATATCGAAGGCGCGACGCACGCGCACATTCATCTCGGCGCGAAAGGACAAAACGGACCCATCGTGGCTTTTCTTTATGGACTTTCGACCGGGGAAAATTTCGAGCGCGGCAATCGGATTGCCAAAGGAACGTTACGCGACACGAACATCATCGCGCGCCCGGGCTTCACGCCGACGCTGGCGAACCTGGTCGAACGCATGCGGCAAGGCCGGGCTTACGTGAACCTCCACACGCTGGCCAATCCCAGCGGCGAAATCCGCGGCCAGGCGATCGTCCTCGATGAGCGCCCGAAGTCGCATTACAGCAATCCCGAGTTCAGTTGGAAATTTGAAGTGGCCCCGGCCGGAATTGGATTCATCAACAGTCGTGAGTTGGGCGGAAAATATCGTGGCGACATGATCGTGGGCGCCGCGCGCGATCTGCTGCAAGGTGGAACGCTCTTCCGCCTCGAACTCGATGGCAGCCGCCGCGAAATCAAACCGGACGATCGGCGCTTGAGAGACAAGGTCGCGGACAACCTCGCCAAGTTCGACATCACCGAAAGCGAGAGCCTGCTCTTCGGCATCGGCTTCGGTGTGGGCACGGACATCCAAACCGGACCGAACGGAAATCTCTTCGTGGTCTCGCTTTCCAGTGGCGCGATCTACGAAATCTATCGCCCATCGAATGACGACAATGATGACCATGATCATCATCACGGCGATCATGACGATGATGATTAACGCCGGAAGCGTCGTTTGAATTCCGTGGCCGCTCCGTCGAAAGACGGAGCGGCCACAAATGTTTCAACGCCAGAGTTAACGCCAACGGATTGGAGTCATGGAGCGACCTAATGAGGGTAGCCATGGCTTTCAAGCCACGTTTCAATACGCTAGGAGTTCATTCGTCGCGGAGCGACGATTGAAAATGCTGCACCGAGTCAGCCGCCGCTTCGCGACGCGGCTCAGGGCGGCCCGTGGGATAAATCCCACGGCTACCATCACTTCATCACTCCGCGATGCAACACTTGCGGAATAAGCCTTCCGGTTGCACCGTCTGACTTTCCAATGCGTGTGCGCCCAATCATCTTGTTCTTGTTCGCGATGGCTCTTTCCGTTTGTGCGGAAGGCACGACGACGCCTCTCAGTTTCAACCGCGACATTCGCCCGATCCTTTCTGACAATTGCTTCCGCTGCCACGGTTCGGACAAGAATTCACGTAAGGCCAAGATGCGCCTCGACGTGCGGGAAGAAGCGCTGGCCAAGGAAGCGTTCGTCCCAGGGAATGCTGGCGAGAGCGAACTGATCAAACGCATTTACACCACGAACGAAGATGACGTGATGCCGCCGCCGGATTCGCACAAGACGCTCACGGCGGCGCAGAAAGATTTGCTCAAGCGCTGGGTCGCGAAAGGCGCGAACTACGAGCCGCACTGGTCGTTCATCAAACCCACACGGCCCGAGTTGCCGAAAGTGGGGAACAAAAAATGGGTGGCAAATCCCATCGATACTTTCGTGCTCGCGCAGCTCGAAGCGAAGAAGATCAAACCTTCGACGGAAGCGGATCGGCGGACATTGTTGCGACGCTTGAGCCTCGACTTGACCGGCTTGCCGCCAACCCCTGATGAAGTCGCGTCGTTCGTGAATGACAAGAGCGCGAACGCCTACGCCAAACAAGTGGACCGTCTGCTCGCCTCGACTCACTTCGGCGAACGCATGGCGGTGCCGTGGCTGGACGTGGTGCGCTTCGCGGACACGGTAGGCTACCACGGCGACCAAAACGTGAACGTGTTTCCGTATCGCGACTACGTGATCAACGCGTTCAACAGGAACAAACCGTTCGATCAATTCACCATCGAACAACTCGCCGGAGATCTGTTGCCAAACAACACCGTCGAGCAGCGCGTCGCGACGGGCTTCAATCGCCTGAACATGGTCACGCGCGAAGGCGGCGCGCAGCCGAAGGAATATCTCGCCAAGTACGGCGGAGACCGCGCGCGCACTGTGGGCATGGCGTGGATGGGCCTGACTGTTGGCTGCGCGGAGTGCCACGATCACAAGTTCGATCCCTTCACGACGAAGGATTTTTATTCGCTCAAGGCTTTCTTCGCAGATGTGCGGCAGTGGGGCGTTTACAGCGATTACAAATACACGCCGAATCCCGACTTGAAGAACTGGAGCAACGAGCATCCGTTTCCGCCGGAGGAAGTGGTGGACAGTCCGTATCTTCAGCGGCGCATCGAGAAGATGCGCGGACAAATCGCTGAGCTGGCCAACTCCGCCGCTGAGAAGCGAAAAACCGATGTCGATGCGTGGGCTAAATCGCTGCGCACGAGGCTGGTAAAATCCCAAGACGGCTGGCTCGCTCCCACTCCAGTCGTGATGGTGTTGACCAATATCACCGTGGTGACGAACAAAACGAAGCTCACGAACATGCTGGCCGCAACGGAGAGTTCCCCTGCCCTGACGAACGTCACGAACCAGATCGCTTACAAGACGAACACGAGCATCATGACCAACTTCGTGGTGCAGGCGGACGGCTCGCTCTTGTTCAGCGCGAAGGCAGATGGCCATTCCATTTCATTGACGTTAAGCGCGGGTGGGCTGGCGGCGATTCGGATGGAATTGATTCCACACGAGAAGCATGGCGGCACCGTTTTTCGCGGGAACAAAGCGGGCGCGAATGTTCAATTCTCCGCTTCGCTCAAGCGCGCCGGTGAGAAGAAGGAGACGAGGCTGGCCTTTTATCACGCCGACGCCGACCGCAAGGAACCGCGCTACTCCAACGGCTATGAAATCATCGGGATAAAAGATACGTGGAAAGTCTCACGGGACCACGGCAAGGAAAAGCAAACCGGTGTGTGGCTGCTCGATCCGCCGGTGCAGGTGAAGGACGGCGACATCCTCGTGCTGAACATGAAGACCAACAGCATCGGTTGCCTGGACGTGAGTGTGTCGCCGCTCGCCACCGAG